>NZ_DASRXP010000249.1:0-3980 GCF_035687465.1 Kribbella sp. | reverse complement strand
TGATCACCCGGGAGTTCGACGCCCCGAAACACCTTGTCTACCAGGTGTGGATGACGCCAGAGTCGATCAAGCGCTGGTGGAGCGGCGGCCTGGGCCCGGTCACGGTCGCCGAGGTGGTGAACACGGTCACGTTCACCGAGCGGGGCGGCCGGACGACGTTGACGATGCTCGCCCAGGCGAAGGACCAGGCGACTCGCGACCTCGTCCTCCAGTCGGGTATGGAGGAAGGCATGCAGCAGGGGTGGGATCTGGTCGAGGAGCTCACGGTCTCGCTGGCTGAGGCGGCGGCATGAGTCGCGTGCGGTCGAAGGACGGTACGTCGATCGACTACGAACGGCAGGGGAGCGGGCGGGCCGTAGTACTGGTAGGTGGGGGTCTGGCGGATCGATCCGAGAACGCTCCGCTCACCGAAGAACTCGCGCGGTACTTCACCGTCTACAACTACGACCGCAGGGGTCGCGGACTCAGCGGCGACACCCTTCCTTACGCGCTGGTACGCGAGATCGAAGACCTCGAGGCCCTGATCGCCGAGGCTGGAAGCCCAGTGCACCTGTACGGCGTATCGTCGGGCGGCGCGCTCGTCCTCGAGGCAGCGGCAGCGGGTCTCGCGGTCGACCGGCTGGGGATCTACGAGGTGCCGTACTTCTTGTCCGACGAGATGCTGAAGCAGTGGCAGGAGTACGTCGAGAACCTCGGGGCTCTGCTCGCGCAGGGACGACGCGGCGAAGCGCTCGCACTCTTCATGCAATTGGCGGGTTCGACCGAGGAGGACATCGCTGCGGCCCGAGGGTCGACGGAGTGGGCAGCGTCGGAGGGGCTCGTTCACACGCTGATGTACGACGCCGCCTGCCTCGGCGACGGTCGGCCGTCTGTCGAGCGGTTCGCGAGGATCAGCCAACCGACGTTGGTCGCGACCGGCGCGGGCCTCGATTCCACCATGCAGCAATTGGAGCCGGGCTTCTTCGACGAGGCCGCCGACGCTCTCGTCGCGAGCATGCCTCACGCGGAGCGGAAGGTCGTCCCGGTCACCTCCCACGTCGCCGACCCGTTGGTGGTCGCTCCGATCCTGCATGAGTTCTTCAGCTGATCGGCCTCGTGAGGCACTGGGCCGGTGCATATCGTCGGCGTATCGAAAACCAGATACGTGAGGGCAACATCAGGCTGCCTTGACTGGAGGCATGTCCTACAGCGAACCAGCACGAACAGCGGCTCGCCGGCCCCGATCGCTGGCGTCCTGGCTCTCCTCGGCCGCCCCGAGAACGGGGCTGACGATCTATGGATGCGGGCAGGACGAGGCCGCTCTGTTCCGGGAGACGGCGCCTCGCCTTGGCGTGAAGCCAACCATCACCGCGGCAGCGGTCTCTGAAGCCAATATCGACCTGGCGTTGGGAAACCGATGCATCAGCGTCGGCCACAAGGCTCGAATCACCAACTCCACTCTTCTGGCGCTCAGTCAGGCCGGCGTGACGTATATCTCCACGAGAAGCATCGGATACAACCACCTCGACGTGGAGTACGCGGAGAGCGTCGGCATCTCCGTGGAGAACGTCGCCTATTCGCCCGACAGCGTGGCTGATTACACGTTGATGTTGATGCTGATGGTGCTGCGAAATGCGCAATCCACGATCAGGCGTGCGGATGCTCGTGACTACAGATTGAACGAGGTCCGCGGGAGAGAGTTGCGCGATCTGACCGTCGGAGTCATTGGAACGGGACGCATCGGCGCAGCCGTGATGGACCGACTGCGGGGCTTCGGCTGCAGAGTAGTGGCCTATGACAACCATCCCAAGACTTCTGCCGACTACGTTCCTCTCGATGAGTTGCTCCAGTTGAGCGACGTTGTGACGCTCCATACGCCGCTCACCGTGGACACCCACCATCTCCTCAACGGTGAACGTATCGGGCAACTGAAGCACGGCGTGTTCATTGTCAATACTGGACGCGGTCCACTTCTCGATACCGAGGCGCTTGTTCCAGCCTTGGAAAGCGGCAACTTGGGCGGTGCGGCGTTGGATGTCCTCGAAGGGGAGGAGGGAATATTCTACGTCGACTGCAGCGGCAAGCCCATTGAAAACAAGGCGCTGCTGCGGCTGCAAGAACTGCCGAATGTGATTATCAGTCCACATACCGCCTACTACACGGACCGTGCCCTGAGTGACACCGTCGAGAACTCTGTCGTCAACTGTCTGAAGTTTGAGAACAGAAAGCAGCAATGGATATGAGAATCGGAATTCTGTTCGGCGGCTGTTCCGAGGAACATCCCGTCTCCGTCAAATCCGCGCAAGAGGTCGCAACGCATCTCGATCCCGAGAAGTACGAACCGTTCTACATCGGGATCACGAAGGATGGTGCTTGGAAGCTCTGTGATGGCCCGGACGGCGACTGGGAGAGCGGCCGTCCGGCTGTGCTGTCGCCGGACAGAAGCGTCCAGGGGTTGCTTGTTCTGGAGCAGGGGCGCTACGAAACGATCAGTCTGGACGTCGTGTTGCCCGTTCTGCATGGCAAGCTCGGCGAGGACGGGGCGATCCAGGGGCTGTTGGAGCTCTCCGGCATCCCCTACGTCGGTTGCGATATCCAAAGTTCTGCTCTGTGCATGGACAAATCCCTTGCCTACCTCGTCGCCGGCAACGCGGGAATTGCTACGCCGAACTTCTGGACCGTACCGGCGAACGAGAACATCGGTCCCGACCGGCTCACCTATCCCGTCTTCGTGAAGCCGGCCCGCTCGGGGTCGTCTTTCGGTGTCAGCAAGGTTTCTCGAAAGGAAGAACTGTCGGCCGCGGTGGACGCTGCGAGGCAGTACGACTCGAAGGTGCTGATCGAAGAGGCCATCGTCGGCAGCGAGGTCGGCTGTGCCGTCCTGGGGAACGATGGGGATCTGATCTCAGGTGAGGTAGATCAAATCGTGCTGTCTCACGGCTTCTTCAAGATCCACCAGGAGAGCTCGCCTGAGAGCGGCTCCGACAACTCGACGGTAGTCGTTCCCGCGGACATCTCGCCGGCGTCCCGCTCGCTCGTACAGGAAACCGCAAGGGCCGTCTATCGCGCGCTGGGATGCAGGGGGCTGGCGCGTGTGGACCTGTTCCTCACCGAAGACGGAAAGGTCATCCTCAACGAGGTCAACACTTTCCCCGGCATGACCTCCTACAGCCGTTATCCCAGAATGATGGATGCCGCCGGCCTGTCGCGGGCCGAGGTGATCGACCGCTTGGTGTCGCTGGCCGTGACAGGAAAGATCCAATGAAGGACGGGCGGCAGGCAGCAGTTAATCAGCAAGCGGTAGTTGCACCGTGACGCGGAGCCCGCCGCCGAGGCGGGGGGTGAGGGTGAGGGTCCCGTCGTGCGCTTGGGTGATGCTCTTGACGATTGCCAGGCCAAGGCCGACACCTGTGTCGTCGGTGCGTACACGTCCGGTGCCGCGCTGGAACGGCTCGACCAGCGTGGAAACCAGCTGTGGGGTGAGCTTCTCGCCGGTGTTCTCGACCACGAGCACCACAGTCCTGGGGCGAACGCTGGTCGTGACCCAGACGGTGCCCTGTTCAGGCAGGTTGTGGACGATCGCGTTGTGCACGAGGTTCGTGGTCAACTGCAGCAGGAGCGCGTGTGAGCCGATGGTCGGGGTGACCTCGCCGTAGGTCTCGATGGTGAGGCCACGCTTCTCCGCGAGGGGGAGAAGCGTCTCAGTGGCTTCTTCCGCCGCGAGGGACAGGTCGACGTGCTCTCGGGTGAAGGACCGCTGGTTGGCGCGGCTGAGCACGAGCAGTGCTTCGGTGAGGTCGATCGCGCGGGTGTTGACGGCGTAGAGGCGGTCGACCAGTTCACCGGTGTCGCGGTCGCGATCGTTGCGGGCCACCTCGAGGAGTGTCTGCGTGATCGCCAGCGGAGTGCGCAGCTCGTGGGAGGCGTTGGCTGCGAACCTCTGCTGCTCGGCGACTTGTGCTTCGAGCCGCGCAAGCATGTTGTCGAAGGCATCGGCTAGT
>NZ_DASRXP010000248.1:0-14541 GCF_035687465.1 Kribbella sp. | reverse complement strand
CCAATCCAGTCCCCGAGTCTTTCCAGTCCTCCCGACCTACCCTCGGCCCAGCGGGTTAAACCGCCGGCCGGACTCAAGCGTCTCGAAAATCTCGGCTACTGAGATTGAGTGGCCCGACGTCCTCGGCGACCTTCCTCCAGTGCTGTCGGAGGGTGCTTGGGTCGGAGTAGGCTCAGGTGGTTGCTAGGAGACTGCGATGAACCAGGGCCTGCTGAATTCGTTGACGGATGCCGAGCGGATGCTCGTTGCCGAGACAGAGCGGGACGTGCTGAAGCGCCTGGACGAAGATGAGCTGCTGGACTTGCATCAGCGGATCCGGCGGACTCGCACGAAGTACGTGAAGAACTATCGGCGGGGCGCGAGTGCTGCGATCGCCAAGGTGGGTGGGCGCGGATTGTCGTATCGCGGCAATCAACGTGATCGGGACAAGGCGGAGTTGTTCGAGTCGGTGCTGGCGCGGGTGAGCCGGGAGGTCGCGACGGCCGCCAAGCGAGCGTCGATGGAGCTGCGCAGTGAACGGCTCGCAGCGGCACGATCGGCCCGAGCGGGCGTTGATCCGGGTCCGGTCCGGGCCGTCGACGTCCCAGCGCCGGATAACAGCCCACGTGCTCGCGCCACCAAGACCACCGGGGGACTGAAGAAGGACGCGTCGACCCGCGCTGCCGGCGCCCGTCGCCAGGCCAGACGCGACGCCCCCTGACGAGGACGACGCCGTGGTCGGAGGTCTCGCCCGATTCGGGTGATCCCAGCGGTCGTGGGACGCCGACGTATCCAATCAAGGGATTGAATCAGGCGCACCCGATCAAAGGATTGAATACTGCCGCAATCGCCAAGGAGCGGTTAGTGTTTGTTGCGGAGACGCGTAGGCGGGGTGCTGCGGCCCAGGGACACGTCGGCCAGGGGGGAGGGGCGGCGATGGCGATCACCCCGACGCCGGATCAAGACCGCGATGACTTCCGTCATCCCGCCGCGGGGAGGGTTCCGCGGCCGCCGCTGACGCTGGTGCCCCGGGAGAGGCTGTATTCCGCGCTCGACCTCGGCGTGCGGGGACCGCTGACGATGCTGGTCGCACCCGCCGGCACCGGCAAGACCGTCCTGTTGTCGGCGTGGGTCGCGCGCCGAAGACAGTCGGGCGGGTCGGTGACCTGGGTGTCGGGGCAGTGGCCCGAGTCGCTGTACGAAGTCCTTCACGACACGCAGGACGCGGAGGTGACGAAACCGCCGGATCCGATCATCGTGGACGACGCTCAACTGCTGCCGTCGACGACCGTCGACGACCTGTCCCAGATTCTGCGGAAGTCACCGCAGGCGATCCGGCTCGTGCTGGCCACTCGGTACGACCTACCAGTGCCGGTGCCCGAGCTCGAACTGCGGGGGATGGCGCTGACCCTGCGGTCCGGGGATCTGCGCTTCAACGACTCCGAGGCCACCGCACTCGTACAGGCTCATGCTCACGACGCCAGCACGGACGACATCCTGTTGGTCCAGGAGAAGACGGCCGGCTGGGCGGCGGCGCTGGTGCTCGCGGCCCGAACCCTCGCCGCGTCCGGCGGCGCCGTGTGGTCCTTCGTCAGCCAGCGGCCGGTACTCGACCTGCTCCTCGGCGAGAGCTTGAACACCCTCGACGACCGCGTGCAGGCGATGCTGCTGAGCACCTTCGGAGTCAGTGCGGTGACCGGACAGCAGGCCGTGATGCTCAGCGGCGACTCCGACGCCGGTGCGATGCTCGCGGATCTCGCCGGGACCGGACTGCTGGTGACGGCGTACGGCGACGGTCCGACCGGCGAGCCGGTGTACCGGTACCACCCACTGCTCGTCGAACTGCTCAGGCGACGGGTCGCGGGCAGTGCCGAGGACGCGCGGACGGTCGTCGCGGCGCACCGCCGGTCGGCGCTGCACTCCGAGAATCGCGGCGACGGTGGAACCGCGCTGCGAAGTGCACTGGGGGCCGATGATCCGGCGCTGGTCGCGCGGATCCTGATCGCTCACGGACCGGGGATGCTTGTCGCGGGGGAGCTGGGTCTGGTCACTGCAGGATTCGAGATCCTCCCGGACGGCTATCTCGAGGCCCACCCACACCTGATCGGCGTCCGCGGACTGCTGCGCCGCGTCTCCGGCGACGTCGCCGGAGCAGTGATGGATGCGGCGTCGGCCGACGACCTGGCCGGTACTGCGGATCTTGGACCGGTGACGCCGGACGACGACGCGTTGGCGGCGGACGTCGTACTGCTGCGGCTGTGGGAATCCCGCTACGGCTGGTACGACGTGCAGGCCGCGATCGGCCGGGCACGGTCCCTTCTGACGCTGGATCCACAGAACAGCGATGGTCGGCGGCACGCCGAGCTCGCTCCGGAGCGACTGGCCTGGTTGCTGATCGAGCTCGCGGCCGCGGAGACCTGGGCCGACGAGCTCGACTCCGCGCTCAGCCATCTGGACGAGGCGCTGGTCACGGCGAGGATGGTCGGCCATCCGCGACTGGTGGCGGGTGGTCTCGCACATCGTGCTGTTGTGCGGTTCGTGCGCGGCCAGGTGCAGGGCGCCGCCCAGTCCGCGCAGGCCGCGCTCGACGCGGTCGGTGAGGACGGGTTGCCGCGGGAGTACGCCGTACGGGCACACGTCGTGATGGGATTCGCGGCGCTGAACCAGCTGGACCTGGACAGCGCGTGGCAGTGGTACCAGCGCGTCGTCGCGACCGATCTGGCCGACTCGGACACCGTAGTCACGGCCCTGCGCGCGACCTTGCGATCCGTGCTCCTGGTCGAGGCCGGTCGCCTGGACGAGGCGTTGACGGAACTGACCAGCGACCCCGCGGCGGTCGGGCCGTTGCCGTCGTTCCTGGCGCGGGACCTGGCGCTGCTGCGGCTCCGGCTGGCGATTCTGGTCGGGGACCAGGCTGGTGTCGTGGCGCAGCTCAGGGAGCTCGACAGTACCAGCAACACATCCGAGGCCGACCTTGCGCGGGCCATGCTCTCGATCGGCAAGGGCGATCTGCGCGCAACCGCGGAGATGATCGATCAGCTACTCGGCCGACCGGACCTGTACCCTCCGATCGCTTCCACGGCGGCATCGTTCCGAACGGTCCTGCTGGCTCGCATGGGCGACGTACCGGCCGCCGATGCTTCACTGATCGACACCTTGAACCGAGCGGCACCGCAGCGACTTCTGCACGCCCTCGTGCCGGCCGGTGGTGAGCCGATGTTCCTCGAGCAGCTGCGCAGACACCTCGCAGGTCCGGGCCCGCATCCGTTCGCCGGTGTCACGCTCGAGAAGCTGTCGGGCTATCTGGAGGTCTCCAGGGAGTCTCGCGGACTGACGCTGCTGGCGCGGACGAGGCCGGACGGGCAGGCTCCGCCGCCACGTCGCCTCGACGCCGTCGTGAACGGTGCCCGGATCCGCTTGACTGCCCGCGAGGCGGACGTGCTCGGCCAGCTCGCGCTCGGCAGTTCGTACACCGAGATTGCCCAGGCGCTCTACATCACCGAGAACACCGTCAAGACGCACATGATGTCGCTGTACCGGAAGTTGGGAGTCGAGAAGCGCTCGGCAGCCCTCCGGGTGGCTCGAACGGTCGGCCTGACGTAGCGAAGTCCGTACGGCGAGGTCGCGGGCCGGGTTCATCCCCCACCTCACCCTATTCGGAGGAGGACGGCCGCTCGGCCTGTTGATGGGATTGGCATCCAGCGCGGAATGGTGGAGCTGACCGCAAGCGCGCGCCTGGAGCGTGCCGAACCGAGGATGCCCCGCTCCTGCCGGAGGAGATCTCGTGAACACGACCGCAGACGATTTCGATCCGATTCCTTCCACCCGGTACCGGGTACCGGTTGACATCGCCTCGCTGAAGCGGGCGGAGGAGGAGGCGGACGCGCTCGCCGTCCCGGTTGCTGTCGGTGCGGAGCCTCGGGAGGAACTCGGCACCGACGCAGCCGGGTTGGCGTCGGCCGGATTCACCGGAGAGCAGGGACAGACACTCGTTCAGACCCGTGCGAGCGGCCCGGTCCGCGTCGCCGTGGGGATCGGTAGGCCCGATCGGATCGACGTCACGCTCGCGCGCGACCTGGCCGCGGAGTTCGCCCGCGCCGTCCCGTGGCACAAGCGCCTCGCGATCGAGATCCCGTCCCGGGACCTGGGGATCTCTCCCGCCGATTTCGCCCAGGCGGTGACCGAAGGGGTGCTGCTGGCGCGCTGGCGGTACTTCGTCGGCAGGGATGCCGACCGTGCTCCGCTCGAATCCCTGCTGGTGGTGGCGTCCGACGAGGATGCCGAGGAGGCCGGTCGCGGGGTCGAGCGCGGTCGCGTCATCGCCGAGGCGTACTGCCTCGGCCGCGATCTGGCCAACTGCCCGGCCACCACCTTGTCGGCGGCCCGGATGGCCGAGGTCGCGCTCGAGGTCGGTCCGCCGGCCGGTCTCGAGGTCGAGGTGTTCGACAAAGACCAGCTGATCGCGATGTGCTGCGGGGGTCTGCTCGGGGTGAACCGCGGGAGCGTGGAGCCGCCCCGGATGATCCGGCTCCGCTACCAGCCCGATGAACCGACCGGCCGGATCGCCCTGATCGGCAAGGGCGTGATGTACGACTCCGGAGGGATCAGCCTCAAGCCGAGCGACGAGTCGCACGCGCAGATGAAGAACGACATGACCGGCGCCGCGGCTGTCCTCGCCTCGATGACAGCCCTGCAGGCGCTGGGATGTAGGGCGGCTGTGACCGGCTATCTGATGTGCACCGACAACATGCCGTCAGGGTCGGCGATGAAGCTCGGTGACGTGCTGCGGATGCGCAACGGTACGACGGTCGAGGTGCTGAACACCGATGCGGAGGGGCGCCTCGTGATGGCCGATGGACTGGCGCTGGCCGCGGAAGAGCCCGTCGACACGATCGTCGACATCGCCACCCTGACCGGAGCCTGTCTCCGGACGTTCGGTGTCGAGATGGCCGGTGTCATGGGCAACAGTCCGGCAGTGGTGGAGCAGTTGCGGCGCGCGGGTGACGTCGTCGACGAGCCCGTCTGGGAGCTTCCGCTGCACAGGTCGTACCGGTCCCAGCTCGACTCGTCGATCGCGGACATGACCAACATGGGCGGCATGAACGCGGGATCGATCACCGCCGCGCTGTTCCTCGAGGAGTTCGTCGACGGCCGGCCCTGGGCCCACGTCGACATCGCGGGCACGGCGCAGCTTCCGGCGCCGAGGACCTGGCGGAACAAGGGCGCGACCGGCTTCGGCACGAAGTTGCTGATCGAGTTCGCGCTCGAGTTCGCCCGCCCCGCGGACGCCCGTGCTGGGGTGGCGACGTCATGAGCGCCGCCGAGGCCCCGCAGAAGCAGGTCGAGAAGGGCGGCATGCAACGGGTTCTGGACGGCATCGAGCGGGCCGGCAACAAGGTTCCGCACCCGGCCCTGATCTTCCTGGGGCTCATCGTCATCGTCATCGTCGTCTCGCAGATCCTGGACTGGACCGGTACGAGTGTGACCACCGAGGTGGCCGAGCCCGCGACGGTCCAGGTCGCGCCCGAATACGAAGGGGGAAGCAGCGTCGCGGGCAACGACGCACCCCCGGCGCCGGCCGTGCCCGACTACGAGCTGCAGCAGGAGACGATCACTGCCAAGAGCCTGCTCGACGGTGACGGCATCCGCTTCATGTTCACCACGGCAGTCCAGAACTTCAACGACTTCGGTGTCGTCGCCGTCATCCTCGTCGCGATGATCGGGGTCGGCGTCGCCGAGGAAGCCGGCCTGATCGCGGCCCTGATCCGCAAGATGGTGAAGGTGGCACCCAAGGGCGCGATCACCTTCATCATCGTTCTGCTCGGCGGCATCTCCAGCGTCGCGTCCGACGCGGGCTACCTGGTCCTGATTCCCTTGGGCGCGGCCGCGTTCGCCTCGCTCGGGCGACATCCGCTGGCCGGTATCGCGGCGGCGTACGCCGGGGTCAGTGCGGCCTTCTTCGTGAACATCCTGATCACCCCTGCCGACGGCATCATCACCGAGGTCACGAACGAGACGATCGGGCTGGTCGCGCCTGACGTCCATCTCAACGTCACCCACAACTTCTACTTCAGCATCGCCTCGACGCTGTTCTGCGCCCTCGTCATGACGGTGATCACCGAGCGCCTCCTCGAACCCAGGCTCGGCAAGTACGACGCGTCCGAGGCCCCGGTCGACGCCCCGGTCGATCACCAGCCCTCCGACGAGGAGATGGCGCTGGAGTCGCGCGGACTGCGCTGGTCGGTCTACTACCTGCTGGTCGCCGTCGCCATCGTCTCGGCGCTGACGTTCATCCCGGACGCTCCCCTCCGGAATCCCGAGACCGGCGAGATCTTCGGCTCGTCGCCGTTCATGAGCAGTCTGCTCTTCATCATCTCGATGCTCTTCCTCGCCGCCGGGCTCGGGTACGGCCGGGGCTCGAAGTCCCTGACCGGCAGCACGAACGTCATCAACGCGATCGTGAAGACGTTCAACGGACTGGGCGGACTGATCTTCCTGATGCTGCTGATCGCCCAGTTCATTGCCTACTTCAACTACACGAACATCTCCACGCTGGCCGCGACCGGCCTGGCGGACCTGCTCGAGCGGGCCGACATCGGCGCCCTGCCGTTGCTGATCGGCTTCATCCTGCTGGTCGTGATCATCGACCTGATCATGCCCGGCGTGATCCCGAAGTGGGCGATCCTGGCACCGATCTTCGTCCCGCTGTTCTACCGGCTCGGCATCGCGCCGCAGACCGTGATCGCGGCCTACCGGGTCGGCGACGGTCCGGTCAACGTGATCACGCCGCTGATGGTCTACCTGCCGTTCATCGTGCTCGTCTGCCAGAAGTACCGGAAGAAGGCCGGCATCGGCACCGTGGTGTCGATGATGCTGCCGTACACCTTCATCGTCCTGGTCACGTGGACGCTCTTCTACGTCATCTGGTACCTGATCGGGATTCCCTGGGGCCCGGGCGCTCCGGTGCACCTCGGGTAGGGGCGCCATGGATGACGGCACGGTGAGCCTGATCATCCTCGGGCTCGCCGTCGCCTTGTTCGTGTGGAACAAGCTGCCCGTCGACGTCGTCGCGGTGCTCGTCGCCCTGTCCCTGTGGGCGACCGGAGTGCTCGGCTTCACCGCCGTACTCGCGGGCTTCGGCGACCCGGTGGTCATCTTCATCGCCACGCTGTTCGTGGTGAGCGAGGGCATCGACTCCACCGGGGTGACCGCCTGGGCCGGCCAGGCGATCGTCCGGTACGCCGGAACCACGCGGAGCCGGCTGTTGATCGCCGTGACGGGTCTGTGCGCTGTGTTGTCGGCCCTGATCACGCTGAACGGAGCAGTCGCGGCGCTGCTTCCCCTCGTGGTCATGCTGGCCGTGCGGATCGGTCAGCCGCCATCGCGGATGCTGATGCCGCTGACCTTCGCGGGGAGCGCCGGATCTCTGCTGATGCTGACCGGCACGCCCGTCAACATCATCGTGTCGGAGGCAGCCGGCGACGCCGGCGCGGGCAGTTTCCCGTTCTTCGCCTTCGCCGTGGTCGGCGTGCCGCTGGTGATCGGCACTATCACGATCTCGGTGCTCCTCGGCCCCAGACTGTTGCCGGCCGCACGGCCTACGCATCCCGCCGTCGACTTCGCGGTTCACGCTCAGACGCTCGACGTTCACTACGCCCTGGCCGACGGCTTCTACCGGCTGCGCGTGCCTGAGCTCTCGCCGTTGCTCGGCCGAGGGGTCGGCGAGCTCGACCTCACGCCGTATCCGGACGTGATGATCGTCGGCGTACAGGACGGGCAGGGACAGTACCGCGCGGACGCGGCCATCGATGTCGATGACGTCCTGGTGGTGACCGGGCCGTCGGAGCAGGTGAGCAGCCTGACGGCCGACTCGTTGCTCGCGGTCAGCAGGGCGCCGACGCCGGTCGACGACCTGATGACCCGTGAAGCCGGTGTGGTCGAGGTCGTCATCCCACCCAGGTCGTCACTCGTCGGCGAGACGGTCTTTCCGGGAATGCACCGTGGCCGTGATCTCGTCGTCATCGCCGTCCAGCGGATGGGCAAGGACCGTGGCAACCGGCACACCCAGCTGGCGGAGGGCGATGCGATCCTCGTGCACGGCCCGTGGCCGGCTCTCGACGAGCTCACCAGGGACCGGGATGTCCTGCTCGTGGACTCGCCGGAACTCGTACGGCGGCAGGCTGTGCCGTGGGGGCCGAAGGCATCGGTCGCCGTCGCCATCCTCGCCGCGATGGTCGTCCTGCTCGCGACCGGCGCGGTCCCGCCCGCGATGGCGGGTCTGCTCGCCGCGACCGCGATGGTGCTGACGAGGGTGGTCGGACCGCAACAGGCGTATCGCGCCATCTCCTGGCAGATCGTCGTACTGATCGGGGCCCTGATCCCGTTGTCGGCCGCGATCCAGTCCAGCGGTGGCGCGGACCGGATCGCCGACCTGATCATCGACGCGATCGGTCCGGGCCGGCCGTACTTGTTGCTGCTGGCACTTTTCGCGCTCACTGCGGCTCTGGGGCAGATGGTCAGCAACACCGCGACGGTGCTGATCGTCGCGCCGATCGCGGTCGCGGCCGCCCAGGGGACGGGGACCTCCGTCAAGCCGGTCCTGATGCTCATCGCCGTCGCCGGAGCGGCATCGCTGTTGACCCCCATCTCCACGCCCGCGAACATGATGATCATGAGTCCCGCGGGCTACCGCTTCGGCGACTACTGGAAGCTCGGCCTCGTCGTGATGGCGTGGTGGCTGCTCACGGCACTGGTGATCGTCCCGCTGGTCTGGCCGTTCTGAGATGGCGAACGCCGACAGGTACGTCTCCACCGGCGGCCTGCCCGAGGTGACCACGGTCGCCGAACTCGTCCAAGCGGCGTACGACCGTTATCGCGCCATCGGCGCCGGGTCGGTGTCGGACGTGTATCCCGCGTTGGCCCGGGCCGATCCGGAGACGTTCGGCTTCTGCGTCGCGGCGATCGACGGCCGCCGGTTCGAGGCGGGAGACTCCCGTCGGCCGTTCACGATCATGAGCGTCGCCAAGCCGTTCGTGTTCGCCTGGACATGTCAGGCGCTAGGGGTCGCTGCCATCCGCACTCTGGTGGGCGTGAACGCGACCGGGCTGCCGTTCAACTCCGTGCAGGCGGTCGAACAGTCCTCTCGGGGGCAGACCAACCCGATGGTGAATCCCGGTGCGATCGCGACGACCAGCCTCACTCCGGGCAGTTCGCTGGATGACCGCTGGCAGTTCATCGTCGAAGGGCTGTCCCGCTTCGCCGGCCGTGAGCTGCTCCTGGACACCGACGTACTCGCGTCGGCACTGGCGACGAACCATCGCAACCGGGCCCTGGCTGCCCTGCTCAGCAGTGTCGGAGGCCTGGCCGGTGATCCCGACGAAGCGATCGAGCTCTACACCAGGCAGAGCTGTTTGAGCGTTACTGCCACGGACCTGGCATCGATGGGAGCAACGCTGGCGGACGGCGGGGTCTGCCCGACGACGCAGGAACGAGTGGTCGATGCAGACGTCGCACGCGTGACGCTGGCGGTGATGACGATCGCGGGCCTGTACGAGACCTCCGGGGACTGGCTGCTCGACGTCGGGGTTCCCGGCAAGAGCGGGATCGGGGGTGGCATCGTGACGGTCTCGCCCGGCAAGGGCGCGCTGGGGACGTTCGGGCCGCGGCTGGATCAGGCCGGCAACAGCGTCAAAGGCCAACTGGCCGCACAGTTCCTTGCCCGACAGCTGGGTCTCGACCTGCTCGCCTCGCAGCCGGTCCCGCCGGCGTGAGTCCTACGGGGCGGCCAGTGTGAGGGTGGTGGTGGCCGAGGTACCTGCGCGCAGGTACGTCAGCTCGAGGGTGTCTCCGACCTTGCGGGTCAGAGTCGCGACCACGATCTGCTCGCTGCTGACAGCGGGATCGTTGTCGACCTTGGTGATGATGTCGCTTGCCCTCAGCCCGGCCTTCGCAGCTGGACCCGCGGTGTCGACCGCGAGTACGAAGAGCCCGGTCGGAGTGCCCGCCGCCTTGGCGATCGCGGGCGGGATCTCCTGCACCTGCAGGCCGGTCGTCGGGTGACCGGGCTGTCCGGTGCGGATGAGTTCGTCCGCGATCGGTTTCGCCAGATCCACCGGGATCGCGAAGCCGAGGCCGACACTTCCGCCGCCGCTGACACCGGAGGCGTTCGGCACGGTGGCGATCGCCGCGTTGACTCCGATCAGACGTCCTGAGCAGTCGATCAGGGCACCTCCGCTGTTGCCGGGATTGATGGCCGCGTCGGTCTGGATGGCGCCGATCAGATGGTGGGTCACGCCGTCACCCGGTACCGGCACGTACCGATCGAGTGCGCTGACGATGCCGGAGGTGACCGTACTGGCGAGCCCGAGCGGAGCGCCCAGGGCGACGACGGGCTGGCCGACCTGTATTGATGCCGACGAGCCGAGGCCGATCACGGGATAGCCCTTCGCGGCATCGGCGGCCTTGAGCACCGCCAGGTCGGTGCTGGGATCACGACCGACGATCTCGGCGTCGGAGCTGTGGCCGTCGCTGTACTGGACGGAGACGTTGCCCCCTCCCGCGGCGACCGAGATGACATGGTCGTTGGTGAGGACGTAGCCGCCTTCCTGGAAGATCTGCCCGGACCCGGTGCCGGCCTGGGCGCCTCGGCGTGCCGAGATCGTCACGATCGATGGCAGGACCTGGTCCGCGAGCGGGATCGCCGCGCACATCGCCGTGCTGGAATCCGTCTGCGCTGTCGACGCCGCGCCGGCGGTACTTCCGTCGTTCCGTGCGGCGACGAAGATCAGCGCCGTGATGAGCGCGCCGACGATCACCCCGCCCGCGATCGCGAGATACAAGGTGCGGCCCCGACCGGTCGGGGGTGTGGCTGCCGGCATCGGCGGTCCGCCGTCGGCCTGGACCATCTCGACCTCCTCGGGTGCGCTCAGGAGTCGGAGCGCACCGATGGCAGGACGTGCTCGACGCTCCCGTCGCCATCCCGAGAATAGGGTCGGCACGCATCCGGCGACTCACCCCCAGCGGGTGATTCCTCCGTGAACGCGGCGCGGTCGAAGTACAGGTATGCGACGGCCGCGGCCGTGATCGGCATCGCCAGGGCGAACAGGATCGACGACACCAGGTTGATCAGTGTGGGCGCCCAGTCTGTAGCGAGCAGCAAGATGATCCCGGCGATCGGCCCGGCGGCCAGGCCCAGCCCGACGATGATGACGAGCGGTACAGCGGTGCGCCACCACCGGCCCCTGACCAGCAGCCGGCTGCGCCTCAGCGCCGTACGCCCGGAGCATTGTTCTGCGACGACGACCGGTAGGGCGAACGCGCGGCTGACCGCGTAGTAGATGGCGACCGGGATCGTCGCGATGAAGATCGTGAGGACGGCGATGATGACGAAGTACTGCGCGGCCGCCCGGGACAGTGGCCGCCAGTTCGAGACCACCTGGCGCACCGTGCGTGCGGCTGTCACCGGGAGGCCTCGGTCCAGCTGGTCGAGCGTCGTCGTGACAGTCGCGAGCAATGCGCCGTACGTCGCGATCGTGAGGAGCGTGACGGCCAGCGCGACCAGAGACGCCCAGAAGCCGGTCGAGGTCTCGGTCGGGGCGCCAAGGTCGGTGGGAGCGTCGCGTCTGGCCACCTGAAGCTCTGTCAGGACGACCGTGACCAGGCTCAGCAAGACGAAGGCCGCGGCGAAGGCTGCGAAGAGGCCCGGTCGAAGCCGGACCAAGCGCAGCGCGGCGACGACCGCCTGCCCCCAGGCTCGCCGCTTCCGGGCAGGTAGCGGTCCGGTGTCACTCCACCGCGTCCGGCTCGCCGCGAACCAGATCAACCCGGCGAGCGCAGCGAGCAGCAGGCCCAGCAGCCAGACCCGGTCGAGGGTTTCGCGGACCAGGTTCGATCCGGTCGCGACCGCCGTACAGAAGGCGCCGGTGCTGCTCGGCCCGAGGAGCGTGCCGGCCGGCACGGTCCCGCTGTCGTCCCGCCAGGTCGCCTCGGCGTCCTGGATGGGCGCGGTCCACGAGGTCTTCATGTTCGGCCCGGTCGGTCCGTCGAAGAAGGACCGCTGCCGTTCGCCCCACCGTCCCTCGAAGGCCAGCCACGGATACTGCTTCAGGTAGTCCGCACTGGCCAATGGCACGTAGGCGACGCGGGGTCGCAGCTCGGCTCCTGGAGTCGTCGTGTCGTCACAACCCAATCCCTCCGAGCCACGACCGAGGTACAGGCGCTGACCGTACTTGTTGGCGTGCGAACCCGCCGCCGGGTAGACGACCGGATGAGTTCCGTCGACGATCTCGAGCTTGGTGTCGCCCCACCGCGCGCGCTCGGCTCCGCCGTGCTGACTGAAGCCCACGGCGGTCGGGCTCGTGGTCAACGCGGCCGCGGGGGTTGCCGCGTCGAAGACGAGCAGGATCGACTCCCAGTCGCCTTCGTGGGTGTTGTTGTAGTCGTTGAAGACGTAGAAGAACCAGTACTCCAAGGAGATCTTCCCGGGGAACTCGGGGTCCGAGGCCACGTGCGCGTAGACAGTCGCAGGGTGCGCGGCGTTGATGAGCGCCGACCACTCGGCATAGTCGCACCCGGGGCGCAGCGGATCGCCGGGAAAGTCCAGAAAGTGACCTGGGTATCCGAGGCCGAGGTCCTCGTCTTCGGGCTGGGTCTTGACCAGGTCAGGCGGCCGCCAAGGCCCACGAAGGGCAACCTGCTGATCGCCCAGGACGGCTTCGACATCGGTGGGCTGGAACTGCTCGCCGTTCCTGCAGTTCGAGGAGTCCTGCTGCAGTTTGACGACGGGGGAGTAGCGCTCGGCCAATGCCTGCGCGGCGACATCATCCGGTGAGCCGGCGGCCATGGCCTGATCGGGGAGGCACAGGACCATCAGGGTCATCAGGGCGGCGATCACCGGCGGAAGAGGTGTTCTCCATGCGGACGCCGTCATGCCGACAGAATGCCCTCACCACGGCGATACCGACACCATCCGACCTCGCTCGGCGTGGTCAGCTCACCCGATCCAGGTGAGCCATCCAGTCGCCGCGAGAGTACGGCCGTTCGGTTTCTCGTCGCCCAGGAAGGGTGATGCATCCCCGCAGCGGGCACCGCAGAGTCGTGTCGAGGGGCCGTGAAAGGGGCAGTCCCATGGGCCACTATGTCATCCGGGTCAGAGGCGACTTGTCTCGCGAGCTGACGGACGCGTTCCCTTCTCTGGCAGCCGATCCGGAGCCTGCGCAGACTGTTCTGCACGGACATCTGGCCGATCAGGCGGCGCTGGCCGGAATTCTGAACCACCTCGACATGCTGGGCGTGGACATCATCGAGGTCCTGCAGGTCCCTCCATCGCGGCCGCCGGAGGGAGCCTGAGCCTCGCGTCAGCTCTACCGCGTTCTAGCCGGCGAACATCTCCCGCAGAGCCGCTTCCTGGTCGCTCGACAGGTTCGACTCGATGAGCTGCGGCTTCCGGAGCCCGGTCGCGTCGAACGTCGCCTTCACCTCTTCCTGGACGGCGTCACTGGTCAACAGGAACAGCGCCGACGTGCCGGGCGTGATCTGGTCGCGCACCCTTGCGATGAAGTCGTCGTCGATCCCCACGTCGGCCAGAGATCCCGCCAGGGCGCCTGACGCGGCACCGATGGCAGCACCGGCCAGCGGCATCAGAAAGAGCATGCCGAACAGCATCCCCCAGAACATCCCGCCGATCGCGCCGGGCCCGGTCAGGCTCCGCAACTGCCGGGTGGTCGGCCTCCTCGTCTCCGGCTTCCACGACACGGACGCAGCGTCGTGCACGGTGATCAACTGTTGCTTGGCCAGCCCTTCCAAGGTCGCGATCGCTTGATTGGCCCCGTTCCAGGTAGAGAACTTCCAGACCGTCAGAGTCGACATCGCGCTGCTCCCCTCGAGGCGCACCTGATCCCCACCAGCCTCCGATCACCCCAGCAAACCAGCCTCACCCGATCCGGGTGACAGCAATCAGCAGCGGTGACTGCGTCGCGACCTGGGTAGCTCGAGTTGCTCGATCGGCGTCCGCCGAGATATTCGATCTGCTGACTTAGACCGAACAGCTCGGCGGGTTGTGACACCGACGCATCAGGAGCGGGGCGACGATCCAGCGGTCATTGCGGCTTCCCACTCTCGGTCCAGCGTTCGAAGAGGCCGATCTGCGCCGGCGGCCAGGGCCCGTCGCAGGGCATGTTGCCCTTCCGGAGGCGGTCGAGGATGGCGTCGGCATGCCGGCTGACGTCGTCGTACGACCAGAGGTCGAAGGACCTCAGCATCGATCGACGGTCGACTTCGCGGAACAAGGGCTTGATGTCGGTCTCAAAGCCAGTCAGATCGCCTGCCATGACTCCTCCTTGCGTCGAACGGCGCCCGCGCGGTTCTGGTGTCATTCACCACTACCGGTCCTATCATGACGGCGTGGGTGCACCGTCAGGAACGGTTCTGCATGGGCGTTCGCGTGAGCGCCAGGAGATCGACCGCGCCCTCGGCTCTGTCCGGGGCGGTGAGAGCGCTGCGCTGGTCATCCGGGGTGAGGCCGGGATGGGGAAGACCGCGCAAGTCGTAGCGTCACGCCACGCA
>NZ_DASRXP010000247.1:0-13208 GCF_035687465.1 Kribbella sp. | reverse complement strand
GCGTCGGTCGGGATCCCGAGGTCGTGGTACAGCTCGGGCGACGTCGAGTAGATTTCCTGCGGCTCGTCGTACGGCAGGTCGAGCGCCTTGTTGATCGTCTTCCAGCGGACCACGTCGGCCCAGTCCACGAACGTGACGGCGATCCCGCTCGCGCCGGCCCGGCCGGTGCGGCCGATCCGGTGCACGTAGGCCTTCTCGTCCTCGGGACACGTGTTGTTGATGACGTGCGTGACGCCCTCGACATCGATTCCACGCGCCGCGACGTCGGTACAGACCAGGACATCGATCTTGTCGCCGCGGAACCGGGTCAGCGCCCGCTCGCGGGCCTGCTGGTTCAGGTCACCGTGGATCGCGGCGGCCTTGAAGCCACGGTCGATCAGGTCGTCGGTGAGCCGGGACGCCTCCCGCTTGGTGCGGCAGAAGATCATCACCCGGCCACGGTCCTCGGCCTGCAGGATGCGGGCGACGACCTCCGGCTTGTCCAGGTCGTGGGCCCGGTAGACGAACTGCGCGGTCGCCGGGACCATCTGGGAGTCGTCGTGCGACTCGGCCCGGATGTTCAGCGGGTGCCGCATGTGGGTCCGTGCCAGCGAGACGACGGCCGACGGCATCGTTGCCGAGAACAACATCGTCTGACGGAGCTCGGGGGTCTTGCGCAGAATGCGTTCCACGTCGGGCAGGAAGCCCAGGTCGAGCATCTCGTCGGCCTCGTCGAGCACCAGCACCTTGATGTGGCTCAGGTCGAGGACACCACGGTTGGCCAGGTCGAGCAGCCGGCCCGGCGTACCGACGACGACGTCGACACCGGTCTTCAGCGCGTCCAGCTGCGGGTCGTACGCGACGCCGCCGTAGATGGTGAGGATGCGGACGGTCCGGACCGTGGAAGCGGTCTCGAGGTCCTTGGCGACCTGGATGGTCAGTTCGCGGGTCGGGGTGACGACCAGCGCTTGGGGTTTGCCGGGCGCTGCCAGCTCCTCGTAGTCGGCTTCGCCGGGGGAGATGGTGCGCTGCAGCAGCGGGATACCGAACCCGAGGGTCTTACCGGTACCGGTACGGGCCTGGCCGATCAGGTCGGTCCCCATCAGTGCGACGGGGAGCGTCATCTCCTGGATCGGGAAAGGCTCGATGATGTTGACGCGATCGAGTGCGTCGCAGATCTCGGGCAGGACGCCGAGCTCTCGGAAGGTGGTCAGGCTGATCGCCTCTCACATGCTTGTGCGGACAGTTGCAACAGGGCCGGGCGCCGAGGGCGGATCAGTCAAGATCCACCCTTGTACTCACGGCGCGGGACACTGTGCAAGCGGCTCGCACCAGCTGCCCATCTGGGCGCGTCACCGGCGAAACAACCTCCAGTGTAGCTGGAATACCAGGTGGAGCCGCCCCGCGCACATCCGGCCCCCACCCCCGAGCGCCCGATAGTGTGCGGCCCATGACCGAGACGACAGCCTTCGACGACCCTGCTTACCGGGCCGCGGCGGTGGATCTGCTGGGAGTTCTGGCGTACGGCGAACTGACCGCGTTCGAGCGGATCGCCGAGGACGCCAAGCTCGCCCCGACCCTGGACGACAAGGCTCAACTGGCCCAGCTGGCCACCACCGAGTTCGGGCATTTCGTCCAACTGCGGGACCGGCTGGTCTCACTCGGGGTGGACCCGATGGACGCGATGCAGCCGTTCGTCACCCCGCTGGACGCGTTCCACGACCACACCGCGCCGTCGGACTGGCTCGAGGGACTGGTGAAGGCCTACGTCGGCGACGGCCTGGCGAACGACTTCTACCGCGAGGTCGCGGCGTACGTGGACGCGGACACCCGGGCGCTGGTGCTCGAGGTGTTCGCGGACTCCGGCCAGGCCGAGTTCGTGGTGGACCGGGTCCGGGCGGCGATCGAGGAGGATCCGAAGCTGGGCGGCCGCCTGGCGCTGTGGGGCCGCCGCCTGGTGGGTGAGGCCCTCAGCCAGGCCCAGCGGATCGCCGCGGACCGGGACCCCCTCGCGGCCCTGCTGGCCGGCAGCGTGGACCGGCCCGGTCTGGACCTGGCCGCGATCGGGCGGATGTTCACCCGGCTGACTGAGGCCCATACGGCCCGCATGACCGCCCTCGGTCTGCAGCCCTGAAGCAGAGCGGCCGCCTGCCCTCGAAGGGGTGGCGGCCGCTGTGGGTGTTGCTCAGGCTGCTGTTTTCGATCTGCTGTTGCGGGACGAGATGAAGGCGACCACGATCGCGGCACAGATGATCTGGATCAGGTACTGGAGCCAGTCCGGGCCGTCGGTCTCCTTGATGTCGAGGAAGTAGGCGATCAGACCACCGATGAAGGCGCCGATGCCGCCGCCGAGGATGGTCCAGCCGAGGCTGATGTTCTGCTTGCCCGGTAGCACCAGCCGGGCCAGTGGCCCGAAGATGACTCCGGCGATGAGGCTGACGATGATCATCCAGACCCAGTACACGGTTCCTCCTAGAGGGGGTGGCTGACCTGCAGCCTTCTGGTGCCCTGGGCTAAACAGACCACCTAACGTGCAGGTCTTACCCTCATCGTGCCCGCTTCATCGCCCTCCGCAACCGGGACACGCGACCCGTGTCCGGATCGAGTTCGGATCGCCGCCCGGTAGCAAGCTCAGATGGCGCCGAAGCCCACCTTGCGGATCGCTTCCTCGCCGATCTCCACGTAGGCGAGCCGGTCGGCCGGAATGATCACCCGGCGGCCCTTGTCGTCGGTGAGCTGCAGCAGGTTGGCCTTGCCGGACAGCGCCTCGGCGACCGCCTGCTGGACCTCGTCCGGGCTCTGCTCGCTCTCCAGGACCAACTCGCGATTGGCGTGCTGGACGCCGATCTTGACCTCCACGAAACCCTCCCGGGCACCTTGCGACCGGCGGCTCTCGCCGGTACCAGTTCGAGCCTATCCGCTGGGCGACCCCAGCTCTCACCCGTCCGCCGACAGCAGAACCCGGTGTCGACGAGCAGGGGCGACTCGCAGGACGGGATTCAGCCGTCGGTGCGGGGGAAGCCGCGGATGCCGCGCCAGGCCAGGCTGGCGACCAGGTCGGCCGCCTGCTCCTGGGTCAGCGACGGGTTGTCCGAGGCCAGCCAGTACCGGGCGCTCACCTGGGCCATCCCGACCAGGCTGACCGCCAGCACCATCGACTGCTCCTTGCTCAGCCCGGCGTCCGCGCTGATCACCTCGGAACATGCCTCGGCGCACTGGTGGGTGACCCGGTCCACCCGCTCCCGGACGGCGGTTTCGTTGGTCAGGTCCGACTCGAAGACCAGCCGGAAAGCGCCCTGGGCGTTCGCGACGTACTCGTAGAAGGCGTGGATGGTGGCACCGACGCGTTCCTTGTTGTCCTCGGTGGAGCGCAGCGCGTCCCGGACCGAGGCCAGGATCGCGTCGCAGGAGGTGTCCAGCAGCGCGAGGTAGAGCTCCAGCTTGCCTGGGAAGTGCTGGTAGAGCACGGGCTTCGAGACGCCGGCGCGATCGGCGATGTCGTCCATCGCGGCGGCGTGGTAGCCGTTCGCGACGAAGACCTCCTGGGCCGCCTCGAGCAGTTGCGCGCGGCGGGCCAGACGCGGCAGGCGGCTGCCACGCTTGGGCGCGGTCTCCGGTGTCGTCGACACGTCGGCTCCTTCGATGGTGCGGCGCCGGCAGCGGCAAGCCACCGGTTCGTTGCAGCGAATCCTACCTACCGGTAGTCGTCGGTGTCCGTACCGCCGACGGTTCGGCGGTTAGGAAGGGAGGGGTTTGGGGTCGTCGTAGAGGCCCTCCAGCACGTCGCCGTACTCCTCGATCCGAGCTAGTACGTCGGCCGGCAGGAACGTCAGCTCGGCCGCATCCGTGGCAGCGGCAACCTCGTCCCAGTCGATCGGCGTGGAGACCCGTGGTTCCTCCGCGCCACGCAGCGAGTACGGCGCCAGCGTGGTCTTGGCGCTGGCGTTCTGGCTCCAGTCGATGAAGACCTTGCCCGGGCGGAGCGCCTTCGTCATGTTCGCCGTCACGTTCTCCGGCAGGGCCTCGGCCAGTTGTTCCGCGAGTTGCTTGGCGAAGGCACTGGCCGCCCGGGATGGGGCCGGCTCGATCGGCACGTACAGGTGCATCCCCTTGTTGCCCGAGGTCTTCGGCCAGCCTTCGAGGCCGTAGTGACCCAGCAATTCGCGCAGCGCGAGGGCGACGTCGCAGCACTCGACGATGGTGGCCCCGGGTCCCGGATCGAGGTCGAAGACGATCAGGTCAGCCCGCGGGGTCTTGCCGGTGTCGGACAGCCCGATCCGCCACTGCGGGACATGCAGTTCGAGCGCGGCCAGGTTGGCGAGCCACACGATCGTGGGCACGTCGTCGGCGACCACGAAGTCCGCCTCGTCCCGTCCAGTGGAACTACCCGGGGTAGGGAGTGTCACTGTGCGGACCCAGCTCGGCGTACCGCGGGGTGCGTTCTTCTCGAAGAAGTAAGCGGCTCCCGTACCGTCCGGCCAGCGCTTCCGGGTCAGCGGCCGGTCCGACAGATGTGGCAGCAGCAGGGATGCGACCTGGTGGTAGTAGTCGATCACCTCGGCCTTCGTGAAGCCCACCTGCGGATAGAGCACTTTCCCGAGGTTGGTGAGCTTCATCGTCTGCCCATCGACCTCAGTGGTCAGCTGCTGCGGTGCGGCCATGCGACCTAGCATGGCTCAATGGAGAGCAATGGGGTGGTAACCGGCGCTGCGGTACCGATCGGGGTACAGGAATGGCCGGCTCGCACTGTGCCGGTCGCCGGCGTGGATCTGCTGGTCAGGGACATACCGGACGCAGCGAAGGACCTGCCGCCGGCGCTGTTCGTGCACGGCCTGGGCGGATCCTCGCTGAACTGGACCACGCTCGGCCTGTTGCTGAACGACACAGTCCGCGGCATCGCACCCGACCTCCCCGGTTTCGGTCGTACGCCGCCCCTGCCGGGCCTGGGCGGCATCAACCAGCAGGCAGACGTGCTCGAGGAACTGATGGACTCCGAGTTCGACCAGCCGCTGCACCTGTTCGGCAACTCCATGGGCGGAGCGGTCGCAGTGACCCTCGCGGCGCGCCGGCCGGACCGGGTGAAGTCGCTGACCCTGATCTCCCCGGCGCTGCCGCATCCACGAGCTTCGGTGACCACCCTGTGGTTCCTGGCGCTGGCGACTCCCCGGCTCGGGTCGACCGTGCTGGACCGGTCCCGGCGGATCCCGTTCGACCGGCGGCTGAAGGCGTCGATCTCGATGATCTACGGGAACCCCGGCGCGCTGCCGCCCGAAGTACTGGAGGCTCATGAGGCCGAGCTGCGCCGACGGGATGCGGAGGCGTGGGAACCACTCCCGACGGTCGAGGGTGCGCGCAGTCTGGTCCGGTCGTCCCTGGCACCGCCGCGGAGGTCGCTGTGGGCAGACGCCGCGCGGATCACCTGTCCCGTCCTGTTGATCTACGGAGGACGCGACCGGCTGGTCGACGCCCGGATCAGGACCAAGGCCCAGCGCGTCTTCCCGAACGCTCGCTCGCTCTACCTGCCGCAATCCGGTCATGTGGCGCAGATGGAACATCCGCAGGAGGTCGAGCGCGCTTTCCGCCAGCTGATCAGTTGACCAGGACAACTTTCCGCCCGGTCGGCGTCGCCAAGCAGTCGCCCGACCGCCGCAGCCTAAGCCTGATCAGCAAGGATCCAGCCGTACTGCGGGCCCGCGACGTCCGCCCGGTCTGGACCGGCGATCCCGCGCTGAACGACCTCCGCTCGAAGCAGGCGGCAGGTCCCACGGACGCCGACTGGCTGAAGGCGCCGCAGGGGCCCGCACTCAGTGCGGATCCCGGTGCCACCGGCAAGTATCAGGTCGAGACGGCCGAGTACAACCTCGGGGACCAGGCGGTCTACCTGCCGGGCCTCGGGCAGAAGTCGGAGGTCCGCGGCAAGGTGTACTCGCCGCGCGGGGCGGTCGGTGCGCGACCGCTCGTGGTCTTCCTGCACGGCCGGCACGAGTACTGCTACGGCGGTGACGACACCGAGCCGCCCACAACCCCGTGGCCTTGCAGTGGCGGCGCGAAGCCGGTGCCGAGCTACCGCGGATACGACGGTCCGGCCGAGGCCCTCGCCAGCAACGGCTACCAGGTGGTGTCCATCAGCGCGAACGCGGTGAACGCCTATGACGGTGACGTCTACGACTCCGGCGCGCAGGCCCGGGCCGAGCTGATCCTCGACCACCTGGACCTGTGGAAGAAGTGGTCGACTCTGGGCGGCGGGCCGTTCGGCAGCAAGTTCGTCGGCAAGGTGGACCTGAACAACATCGGCCTGATGGGCCACTCGCGCGGCGGCGAAGGCGTTGCCCGTGCCGCTGTCCTCAATGCGGATCGCGGTGGCAAGTACGGCATCCGCGCAGTACTGCCGCTCGCGCCGACCGACTTCGCCCGGGCCACCGTGCCCGGTGTCGCGATGAGCGTCATCCTGCCGTACTGCGATGGCGATGTCTCCGACCTGCAGGGCCAGAAGTTCTACGACGACACCCGGTACTCCGTGTCCGGTGACACCGCACCACGTTCCACCGTGACGGTGCTCGGGGCGAACCACAACTTCTTCAACACCGAGTGGACCCCGGGCCAGTCGGAGGCTCCTTCGAACGACGACTGGTGGGGCGACGAGAAGACCTCGCCCTGTGGTTCGGAGTACGTGGGAAGGTTGAGCGCGAAGGAGCAGCAGGCCGTGGGGACCGCCTATGTCGCGGGATTCTTCCGGCTCCAGCTCGGCCACGAGACCCAGTTGCTCCCGCTGCTCGACGGGTCCAACAGCCGAGCCACCTCAGCCGGGCGAGCCGTAGTACGGGTGGTGTCGCAAGCGCCTGCCGCGAGCCGGCAGGACATCAACCGTCTTGACCAGCCACTGGCTGCCGGGGCTGTCACTGGCAGCGCGACGGCGACGGTGTGCGCCGGCGTCCGGCCGGCTGGGGCTACGACGCCTGGCACCTGCGTGACGAACGATGACAGCTCCCAGTCGCCGCATTGGACCGAGGCGTACTACGCCGCCGAGACTCCGACCACTGCTGTCACCAAGCTCAGCTGGACAGGCAAGAGCGGATCCCTGCGGATCAACCTGACGGCCGCGCAACGCGACGTTCGCCGGTACTCCGCGCTGTCGTTCCGGGCGTCTCCGGATCCGGCCGACGCACCCCGGACCGACCTCAGTGTTCGCGTGATCGACGGTCACGGGCGCGCGGCGTCCATCCCCGCATCGAGTCTCGGGGATGCGTTGGTGCGAATGCCGGGCGCCGACGACACCGGCCTGCCGAAGAACCTGCTGCGGACCGTGCGGATCCCGACCAGTTCGCTGAAGGGGATCGATCTGCGCGACGTCCGGGCGATCGAGCTGCGGACCGACCGGGTCGCCAAGGGATCGGTGTTCGTCAGCGATCTGGCGTTCTCCACCCCGAGCCTCGGACGGTCTGCGCCGGCGCTCCTGCCGCGGCTGTCGGCCTCCAGCGTGAAGGTGGTCGAGGGGGACACGGGCACCAAGAACGTCGACTTCTGGGTGACGATGTCGCGGCCGAGCGTGCGGCCGGTCAAGGTGTACGCCGAAACCAGCGGCGACCTCGGCACCTCCGTCGGGGACGTCGCCCGGTTGCTCGTCTTCAAGCCGGGCCAGAGCCGGCAGAAGGTGACCGTGCCGATCAAGGCCAACACCCGGGACAGCTACGACCTGAACTTCAGTCTGGTTCTCTCGGCACCGCACGAGGGGTTGCTGGCCGAGTCCTTCGGGCATGGTGTGGTGATCGACGACGACCCGACGCCGACGCTGACCATCGGCCCGGCGACGGCGACGGAGAACGCCGAGTTCCTCGAGTTCCCGCTGAAACTGTCCGCGCAGAGCGACAAGTTCGTCTGGGTGAGTGGGCAGCTCGCGGACGGCACGGCGGTGATCAGGAAGGACTACACCAGCATGTGGGACAACGGGACGGACCCGGTGGTCGATCGCTCGGTCGACGGCTACATCGAGCCCGGGCAGACCTCCGGCACGATCCAGGTGCGCCTGCTGGACGACAAGGTGAAGGAGCCTACGGAGACCTTCACAGCGGTGATCGACCACGCCGAGGGCGGCACCGTCAAGCTCCCCGTCACCGTGACCGGCACCATCAGCGACAACGACTGACAGCAGGGGCGGTGAGACTGATGTCCCGCGATACGGACCTTTGACCGGGGTGTTGGTGGGGTGCGGGAACATGGGAGGGAGAACGATGGTTGAAACCCGGAGATCCCGAAATTTTCCCGTCGATGAGGAGCCGAAGTGTCATTGCCCCCGCTGGTCGAACCGGCTGACGAGCTGACCATTGACGAGGTCCGCCGTTACTCGCGTCACCTGATCATCCCCGAGGTCGGGATGGCCGGTCAGAAGCGGCTGAAGAACGCCAAGGTGCTGGTGATCGGCGCCGGCGGTCTCGGCAGCCCCGCGTTGCTCTACCTGGCCGCGGCCGGGGTCGGCACCCTCGGCATCGTCGAGTTCGACACCGTCGACGAGTCGAACCTGCAGCGCCAGATCATCCACGGCCAGTCCGACGTCGGGAAGTCCAAGGCCCAGTCGGCGCGCGAGTCGATCCTGGAGACCAACCCGAACACCAACGTCGTGCTGCACGAGGTCCGCCTCGACAACGACAACGTGTTCGAGATCTTCGAGCAGTACGACCTGATCGTCGACGGCACCGACAACTTCGCCACCCGGTACCTGGTCAACGACGCCGCGGTGCTGCTCGGCAAGCCGTACGTCTGGGGCTCGATCTTCCGCTTCGACGGCCAGATCAGCGTCTTCTGGGCCGAGCACGGTCCGTGCTACCGCTGCCTCTACCCGGAGCCGCCGCCACCCGGCATGGTTCCGTCCTGCGCCGAGGGCGGCGTACTGGGCGTGCTCTGTGCGTCCGTCGGCGCGGCCCAGGTGACCGAGGCGATCAAGCTGCTCACCGGCATCGGCGACCCGTCGCTCGGCCGGCTGAACATCTACGAGGCCCTCGACCTGAACTGGCGCGCCCTGAAGGTCCGCAAGGACCCGAACTGCGCGATCTGCGGCGAGAACCCGACCGTCACCGAGCTGATCGACTACGAGAGCTTCTGCGGCGCGATCACCGAGGAGGCGGCCGACGCAGCCGTCGGTTCCACCATCTCGGTGAAGCAGCTGAGCGAGTGGATCAAGCTGAAGGACAACGGCGAGAAGGACTTCCTGCTGATCGACGTCCGCGAGCCGAACGAGTACGAGATCAACCGGATCCCCGGATCCGTGCTGATCCCGAAGGCCGACTTCCAGACCGGCGTGGCGCTGGAGAAGCTCCCGCAGGACAAGCAGTTGGTCTTCCACTGCAAGTCCGGCGTCCGCTCCGCCGAGGTCCTGGCGATCGCCAAGGGCGCCGGCTTCTCCGACGCCGTCCACGTAGGCGGCGGCGTAGTCGCCTGGGTCGACCAGATCGACCCGTCGCAACCGTCCTACTAGAAAGGCATCCGGCAGGTGGCGACCGCATCGGCACCTGCCGGATCGCCGTCGAGGAGTTCGACGACGGGGTGGTCATCCCGGCCGGATACCGTCCGCATGTAGCCGACGGCATCTGTTCGGACGGTGGCGATCGGCTCCTCCCTCCCGAGCCGATACGTTCCACCTCCCTGGCCGCTGAGAACCAGCTCGACCGCTGTGCCCTGCCAGAACTGCCCGTCCTCGAGGTCGAGCATCACCTGCGCGACCACCTCCTCGGCGTACGGGCCGGCGTCGAACTCGCGGCCTAGTGCCTGGCAGACGTCGTCGCGATGCATCCACAGGTCACGCGCGAGCAGGATGTCCTGGACGTAGCCGAGGGCCATCCGGTCGAACCCGGGGATGCCCTCGACCTTGAAGCTGATCCTGCGGATGAGTTCCGGGTTGCGGGAGATCGTCCGCGTCGCCTTTCCCCAGACGCGGTCGAACAGCGCCCGTAGTTCGGCCGGCGGCGTACCGCGGTGCTCGTCAGCCTGCACCATCATGTGTGCGTCGAACACGGGGACCTCGGGATAGACGCGCTTGGCCTTGCGGAAGCGGCGCGGGAACGACCAAGGCCGGATCACGTCCTCGGCCTGCCCGATCAGGTGCCCGGCGATGTCCGCGACGTCCCATTCGTCGCAGACCGTACGACGGTGCCAGTCGTCGCCGTCGATCTTGTCCAGCAGGTCATGCCAGGCCTGGATCTCCGCATCGCGGTAAAGCCGGGACTGTTTCCGATCTGCCCTGGTGATCTCTCTGGCCAGTACTACGCTCATCTCTTCCCCCTGGTCGGTGTGTATCGCTGGTAGAACATCTCGAGCACCGTCGGCAGCAGCCGGGTGAAACGGCCTTCTTCGAAGGAAGCGCCCGGTTCGTTCGCCAACTGCTGCGACAGCACGCCGGACGTGATCGAGGTGTAGAGCGCGATTCCCTCGTCGCTCGCCGCGTCCGGGTGGAGAAGGCCTGCATCCACCGTCTTCTGCAGGTGCTCCCGCAGATCCTGGATCGCGTCCTGGGCCGGCGCGAAAGCTGCTGGCGAAGGCTCGAATCCCGGCACGGTCCGCCAGAACAGGAGCTGGGCGAGGACCTGGTTGTCCATACACCAGCGGCTCCACGCGATGACCGAGATGAGGCCGAGCTCCAACTGGTCCTCGGTGGTTGCCGACGCCTGGGCTTCCCGGCGGACGTCGCGGAACAGTTCGGCGCCGCGCTGGAATACCCTTTAGGGCACTGCGGTTGTCCCCGGCGGGTCGTAGGGTCGGGGGCATGTGCAGAAACATCACCGTTCTTCGTGGACTCGAGCCGGCGGCGACCTCCGAGGAGATCTATGCGGCGGCGCTGCAGTACGTGCGCAAGGTGACGGGAGTCGGCTCGCTGAGCGCGACCACCCGCGCCCCGATCGAACGGGCCGCCGCCGAGGTGGCCCGGATCACCGAAGCCCTGCTGGAGGAGATGCCGGAACGCCGGGTCCCACCGCAGACCGTGCCCCCGTTGCGACGCCCTGAGGTCCGCGCCCGGCTGGGCCTCGACTGACGGGGTAGGTTGCGGGAGGGAAACCCCTTACCCGGGAGGCGACGGCATGCGGTTTGCGATCAAGACGAGGCCTGAACACACGACCTGGCAGCGGATGCGGGACGTGTGGGTGGCGGCGGACGAGTTCGAGATCTTCGAGTCCGCCTGGCACTGGGACCACTTCTACCCGCTCAGCGGCGACATGGCGGGACCGAACCTGGAGGCCTGGACCACCCTGGCCGCGCTGGCACAGGCGACCAGCCGGATCCGGGTCGGCTGCCAGGTGACCGGGATGATCTACCGACACCCGGCGGTGCTCGCGAACATGGCGGCGACCACCGACATCATTTCCGACGGCCGGCTCGAGCTCGGCATCGGCGCGGGCTGGAACCAGATGGAGTGCGACGCGTACGGGATCGAGTTGCCGCCGCTGAAGGAACGCTTCGACCGGTTCGACGAGGGTGTGCAGGCGATGATCGCGCTGCTCACCGAGAAGGTCGCGAACTTCGACGGCCAGTACGTGAAACTGACGGACGCGAATTGCGAGCCGAAGGCAGTGCAGACCCCGCACCCGCCGATCACCATCGGCGGCAAGGGCCCGAAGCGCACACTGCGATCAGTCGCGCGCTGGGCACAGCAGTGGAACGTGATCGTGCCGAGTCCGGAGGAGTGGAAGCCGCTGAAGGCCATCCTGGTCCAGCACTGCGAGGACGTCGGCCGCGATCCCGCCGAGATCACCTGCTCGGTGAACGTCCGGATCGACCCGGACCAGCCCCTCGAGACCGCGGCCGCCACCGCCGCGGCGTACGGGGAAGCGGGCGTCGACCTGGTCATCATGAACCTCCCCCTCGACACCGACCCCACCATCCTCGAGCCCCTCGCCAAGGCCCTGGCGCCACTGGCCTGAGGCACATCGTGGATCGGGAGGAGTACTTGGAGGCGGTGTTGCTGGCGGTCGAGTCGATCCCACCCGGCAACGTCGCGACGTACGGGGACATCGCCGCCTACGTCGGCCAAGGTGGCCCGCGCCAGGTCGGCGCCATCATGCGCGAGTACGGCGGCGGCGTCCCCTGGTGGCGAGTCATCCGAGCCAGCGGCGTCCCCGCGGACGAAGTAGGCGACGAACAACTCCACCGCCTCCGCTCCGACGGCGTCCGAGTAACCAACGGCAAAGTAAACCTCCGCCAAGTCCGCTGGAACCCCTGAGCCCGTAATGGGAGACAGCGACCGCATCGGCGTGCCGACGGACAGGTAATAGTCGCCCGCCCGTCCCGCGGTCGCGCTCAACCTGAACCGCCGCCGAGTCGTTTTCCGGACTACTACCTGTCCGTCGGCACACCAGCAGCATCTTCACCCATCAGTTGGCGGTGGCGAAGCACTGCCGCAACTTCTAGGAGTAGGGGGCTGGTCAGGTGATCATCACCGCCCGAAACAACCAAACAGAACGGGCATTGGTAATCGGTCGGCTCGTGGTTGAACACCGTCAACTCCGTTCAAGGTGAAGACCCGCCACCTTGCCACGTGTCCGCTTCACCTGCGGACCCCGAAGCCCGGTCTCCGCCGCGGACCCGGACCCACCATCAGCCAGGACCTTCGGCCGCGGCCTTGGCGTACCGATGGACAGGTAGTGGTCGCCCGCGCGGCCTGTGGTCACGCTCAGGCCGGACCGGCGCCGAGCCGTTTCCGGACTACTACCTGTCCGTCGGTACGCCGGGCGTCCGTGAGCAACCTGGGGGGAGCGATGGCGAAGGAGGTGGTCCGGCCACGCAATGCGATGTGTCCGGATTGCGGGAAGGTTGGGGGTGGGCGGCGGTGCGGGGAGGGTTTGTCGGTGGGCTCTGATGGGATGGGGCGGTGGTCAGCAGAACAGGGTCCCGGTATCGGCTTGTCAGGCCGGAGGGGCGTGGGGTGGAGCAGGTCCCTGCGCCGGTTCTCGATGGCGATCAGCAAGCTGTGGTGGACCATGCGGGCGGACCCCTGCTGGTGTTGGCCGGGCCTGGCACGGGGAAGACGACGACTCTTGTCGAGGCGGTTGTTGATCGCGTTGCCAAGCGTGGGTTGAGTCCAGATCAGGTGCTGGTTCTCACCTTCGGTCGGAAAGCGGCGACCGAGTTGAGGGACCGGATCACCGGGCGGCTCGGGCGGACGACGCGGGTGATGCCGTCGATGACGTTCCACTCGTTCTGCTATGCGTTGCTCCGGCGGTTCACGCCGGCCGACGCGTTCGACG
>NZ_DASRXP010000246.1:0-5019 GCF_035687465.1 Kribbella sp. | reverse complement strand
GCACCATCATGGACACCGACTGCCCCAGCATCGCGGCCTCGGCCTCGATCCCGCCGATCCCCCAGCCGAGCACTCCGAGCCCGTTGACCATCGTCGTGTGCGAGTCCGTCCCGAGACACAGATCCGGGAACACCTGCCCGTCGCGTACCTCGACCACCCGGGCCAGGTACTCGAGATTCACCTGATGCATGATCCCGGCCCCCGGCGGCACCACTCGCAGCTGCCGGAAAGCCTGCTGCCCCCACCGCAGGAACCGGTACCGCTCACCGTTGCGCCGGTACTCCAGCTCGACGTTGCGCTGCAACGCATCCGGCCGGCCGAACACGTCGGCGATCACCGAGTGGTCCACCACCAGCTCGGCGGCGACCAGCGGATCCACGCGTGCCGGATCCCCGCCGCGCGCCACCATCGCGTCGCGCATCGCCGCGAGGTCCGCGAGCACAGGCACTCCGTTGGTGTCGTGCAGGAACACCCGGGACGGGAACACCTCGATCTCGCCGGTCGCCCCGGGCACCCAGTTCCGCAGTACCTCGCTGGATGTCTGGTGCCGAAGTGCGTTCTCCAGCAGGATCCGCAACGTGCGGGGAAGCTGCTCAGGCGCGATCCCCCGCAGCGGCAGGAAGGACAGCTCGCGGAGATTCATGCCGTACCGACCGCGGCAGCCACCGCGGCGCCGAACTGTGTCGTACCAGCCGTGCCGCCGAGGTCAGCCGTCAGGATCCCCGACCGGACCGTTGCTTCCAGCCCCTTCTCGATCAGTACTGCGGCCCGCCCGGCGGCCGGGTCGTCGTACCGGCGGGCGAGCCAGTCCAGCAGCATCGCGCCGGAGCCGATCATCGCGGTCGGGTTCGCCAGGTCCCGGCCCGCGATGTCCGGAGCCGAACCGTGCGCGGCCTGGGCCATCGCCCGGTCGGCCGACGCGTTCACCGACGGCGCGATCCCGAGCGATCCGGCCAGCTCGCCGGCCAGGTCGGACAGGATGTCGCCGAACATGTTCTCCGTCACCACCACGTCGAACACCTCGGCCCGGCGGACCAGGTGCACGGTCATCGCATCGATGTGGAAGTCGTCGAGCTGGACGTCCGGATACTCCGACCCGATGTCGCGGCAGATCTCCAGGAAGAAGCCGGTGGTGGTGCGCAGCACGTTCGCCTTGTGTACCACCGTGACGTGCCGGCGTCGGCGCCGGGCCAGCTCGAACGCCTCCCGCGCGATCCGCTCGATCGCGGGCCGGGTGAAGATGCCCATCGCGATCGCGACGTCCGGCGTCGGCATGAACTCGCCGGTGCCGCGGTACGTACTGCGGTCCGCGTAGAAGCCCTCGGTGTTCTCCCGGACCACGACCAGGTCCATCCGCCGGGTGCCGACCTCGTCGAAGGACCTGGCCGGGCGGATGTTCGCGTACAGGTCGAAGTGCTTGCGGATCGTGCCACTCGGGTTCAGCTGGGACCGGTGCGGCTCCGGGTATGCCGCGCTGTCGTGCGGGCCGAGCAACCAGCCGTCGAGTTCGCCGAGGGTCTTCAGCGTGCTCGGCGGCAGGGCGGTTCCGTGGGTCTCGATCGCAGCGGCTCCGAGCGGCAGCTCCACCCAGTCGGCGGGCTTCGCCCCGGCCGCGGCGAGCGCGGCGTCCATCACCTGCACGGCCGCCGGCACGATCTCCGGGCCGATGCCGTCGCCGGGCAGGATGCCGAGCCGGTAGGGCTCCGGGTGGGCCGTCGTCTGCACGCTGGGTCCTTTCCTCACTGCTGTGGCCTCCACTGTGCGTCGTTATAATCTGTGGCGTCAAGATGATGGCCATGGTGATCTCAGCCCTTGAAATAGAGGAGATCAAGCCTTGCGTGAGTTATAACGAGGATCTGCGGCCCGCTGGGTCCGGCGTGTGGGCGGCGGTTGGTGGCGAGCAGGGCGCGGTAGGTTATAACCCCGTCGATGCCGAGGAGGACCGATGGGCGACCCGAACGGGAGCCGCCCGACCAAGGCGGAACTCGCGTACGCGCTCGTCCGCGAGCAGGTGCTGAGCGGCGATCTCGAACCCGGGGCCGTGATCCAGCAGGGCGCCCTCGCCCGCGAGCTGGGCATCAGTACTACGCCCTTGCGGGAGGCGTTGCGGCGGCTGATGAGCGACGGACTGGTCGAGCTGGACGCCCATCGGGACGCCCGGGTCAGTGCGCTGAACGCGGAGGAAGCTCGCGACCTGGTTGAACTGCGCCGCTCGCTCGACCCGCTGGCGGCGGGACTCGCGGCCGAGCGCCGGACCCGGAGCGACCTCGACCTGATCCGCGAGACTGCGGCCGAGCTGGAACCGCTGCGGACCGATCCGACCGCGGACGACCTCGCCTCGCACCGGCGGTTCCACTCGGCGATCTACTCCGCCTCGCAGAACGACCTGCTGATCCAGACGCTCGACGGGCTCTGGGACAAGGCGGACCGCTACCGCCGGCTCGCGCTGAAGGGAGGCCGCAGCGAGGAGGACCTCGACCGCACGCACGCCGAACATCTCGCCCTGGTCGACGCGATCGCGTCGGGCGACGCCGAGACAGCCGCCGCGGTGATGCGCGACCACGTCGACGCCAGCCTCGGCGCCCGGGCCGCTACCCGCCTCCGCAGGCCCTCCGCTGTTCCGCTCGACATCACCATGGCCAGGTCCACCGCCCGTCTTCCGGCGCCTCGAGCTACCTCCGCCCGCGGACCCGAAGTACCGACCAGTGGGAGGCGTGATGGGAACTGACGCGCTGTGGACCGGGTACCGGCATCGCGAGGTGGATGCCGGTGGGTGGATGACGTTCTGGCGGCTCGACCCGCGCGGGCAGTTGTTCGAGCTGACCGACTGGACCGGCTCGCCGGATCGCCCGGGCCATCGCCTGTGGTCCCGCGCCGCCACCCCGGCCGGAGTACGAGCCGCCTGGCGTACTACGGCCTCCGCCGTCAGCCTGGAGATCCGCGCCGAGCTGGACATCTACCCGATGATCGCGCCGGTGGACTTCCTCGTGGACGGTGAGCTCCACCAGCGCTGTGAGGTCGAGCCCGGGGAGCAGCGGATCACCGTGCAGCTGCCGGCGGAACCCGGGCGACTGGAGATCTGGCTTCCGCAGGCGGGCGTGATCGGCGTACGGGAGGTGTCGTTCGAAGGTGAAGCGGAACCGGAACCGCCGACCGGGCCGCGGTGGATCACCTACGGCAGCTCGCTCACCCAGTGCACCGGGGCGGAAGGTCCTTCGGAGACCTGGCCGGCGCTGGTCGCGCGCCAGCATGGGTGGGACCTGGTCGCGCTCGGGTTCTCCGGTGAGTGCCACCTTGACCCGGTCGTCGCGCGGACCATCCGGGACACGCCCGCGCGGCTGATCTCGCTCTGCCTCGGGACCAACATCTACGCCGGCGAGACCTTCAGCGGGCGGACGCTCCCCGGACAGGTCGACGCGTTTCTGTCGACCGTCCGGGAAGGACATCCGCACACGCCGCTGGTGGTGATCACGCCGCTGCCCGCGCCCAACCTCGAGGGCAAGCCGAACGCGCTCGGCCTCACCCTCGACGACGTCCGCGCCTGCGTGGAGCTCGGTGCGCGGGCTGTCGGCGATCCTGACCTGCAGTTGATCGACGGAAGAACCGTGCTCAGCGTCGAAGAGGCACAGGCCCTGTACGCCGACGACCTGCACCCCGGGCCGGACGGCTACCGCCTGATCGCCGAACGCCTCGCCCCACTCCTCACGCTGCCGTTGTGAGGCTGGTGCCGAGGGCCTGCCAGTCGAGCACCGGAGCGGCCAGGTCGCGGATGGTCGCGAGCAGCCCGAGACGGGCCGCGCGCACCTCCGGGTCCTCGGCCATCACCAGGATCTCCTCGAAGAAGTTGGTGATCGGCTCGACCAGGACCGACACCGCCGGCACGAACTCGGCGAGAGAGGTCGGCACCTGCCCGACCTTCTGCACTGCCTCGTGCAGAACCACCTCGGCCGGTTCGGTCAGCTTGGTCGAGTCGTACTGCGGAGCCACGTCGGCCGGGACGATCCGCCGTACCCGCTGAAGTACTGCCACCAGCTCCGCGAAACCGTCGGTCGCGACCTGACGCTGAAGCTCGGCCAGCGTCTCGTCGGCCACCACCGGAGCCGTTGCCAACGGCAACACCGCGGCGACCTGGAGGTGATCGGCACCCCGGTCCAGCAACTGCTGCTCGTAGCGACGGACGGTGAAGTCGGCCACGTCGGCCAGCGCTTCCTCCGACACCTCGATGCCCTGGGCACCGATCTGCTCGGCGGCAGCGGCGAGCCCGACCGGCAAGGTGATCGCGCGAAGCTCCGGGTGATCCCGGAGAATCGCGACCACACCCGCGGCCGCACGGCGCAACGCGAACGGGTCGGAGCTACCGGTCGGCTTGGCGCCGATGGCGAACAACCCGGCCAGCAGGTCGAAGCGGTCCGCGAGGGCCAGGATCGCGCCCGGGGTCGTCGACGGCGTCGGGTCACCGGCCGAGCGCGGCAGCTCCATGTCGTAGAGCGCCTGCGCGACCGCCTCGGTCTCACCGCTGCGGCGGGCGTACTCGCGGGCCATCGTGCCGGCCAGGCTGGTCAGCTCGACCACCATCTGCGAACCGAGGTCGAACTTCGCCAGCTCACCGGCCCGGCGCAAGGTGGTCAGGTCCTCACCCTCGAGCCCGACCTTGCCGGCCAGCGTCTCGGCGATCTGCCCGATCCGACCCGCCCGCACCGCCATCGACCCGAGGCGCTCCTCGAAGGCGAGCTTGTCCAGCACGGACTTCATTTCTGCTGGGCTCTTCTGCAGATCGGCGCGCCAGAAGAAGCTGGCGTCCTCGTAGCGAGCACGCAGGACGCCCTCGTTGCCACTGCGGACCGTCGCCTCCTCCACCGAACCGTTGGCGACGGCAACGAAGTGCGCGAGTAGCTTGCCGTCAGCATCACGCACGGGCAGGTAGCGCTGGTGCTTGCGCATCACCGTGGTCAGGATCTCGGCGGGCAGCTCGAGGTAATCGGCGGAGAAGCTGCCCAGGATCGCGGTTGGTTCCTCGAC
>NZ_DASRXP010000245.1:0-14645 GCF_035687465.1 Kribbella sp. | reverse complement strand
GTCGCCGGGTCGAGATCCGCATCGAACCATCGACGCTGGTGTTCTACGACCTCGACACCCGCGAACTGCTCAGGGTCCGTTCCGAACCCGCTCACCATGGACCAGGCCCGCCGACTGCGCGGCAGCCGGCCCGCCGGGCCGCCGCCACGCCCATCGGTCGAACCGGTCCGAGTGCAGCGCCGCGCGTCGAACTCCGGCGTGATCATGGTCTGCGGCCAGAAGGTCTCCCTCGGCCGTGACCACAAGCATCAAACCCTCACCATCGGGGTGTCCGAGACCACGATGGCGATCGAACTCGACGACGACGAACAGACCCTGGTAGTGCGCCGCACCACCACCCTGCCGGTTCGCAACATCAAGGCAGACCGACCACGTCAGGTCTCGTCGCAGTAGACCTCGACCGCCGCCGGAAACACCGACTCCAGGACAGGCCATTCCGGACGCTGCTTCACCGCGTCGACCCACTCCGGCAACTGTCTCCCGTTGCCGGGAAACCACCACTCCGTGTGTGATCCCAGTGCCTCGACCGCCGGCGTTGGCAGGTACTGGAGGTCGCAGTGGAACTGCAGATACTCGTCGGAATCAGGCAAGCCGAACTGCCTGGTGAGATCGAAGTGAAAGCGTGGCTCGCCGGAGAAGTCATGCATCCCGTACTGATAAAGAAGCCCGTCGGAGTCCGCCTCCTGCGGGACATCGAACTCGATCCTGCCGAACGCGCCGAACACCGACCACGCGCTCGCCGCGGTCAACGACCCAACGGTCAGGCCGGACCGACGCACAAGGTGTCAAACACCTCCGGCGAGCCCCACGGACTCGGCTGCCGACCAAGCATCACAAGACCCCCAATCGCACGCACCAGGCGACTAACCTATGCCAACAGGCCGACACGGCGGCCTCTCAATTTACTAGGCGAGGTGTCAACCATCAACTGGCACGGAATCGTCAGGCATCAGGTGGCACACGACAAGGTGCGGTCTCGGAGATGATGCGGGGACTACGCAGAGCGGGGCTACCTAGACAGTCCGGCGAATCGCTGATCCCAAAGATCTCTCACAGCCTTGTTCTGCCTCTTGAGTAACCACCTGCGAAACCTGCCTGGCGGTAGGCCGTGCCGGTACGACCGCTGCACCGCTCGATCTATGCCTTCGGCAAGCTTTCTCATCCCGTCGACGAGATCATCGGCATTCGTCCCTTCGATGTTCTTGTATGTAGCGACCCAATCCGGCATTCGGGTGAGTGTTCTCAGCGGGTCGTCTAACCCATTGAGAACATATCGACACTTCGGGCGAACCGATTTGAGGGTAGCGGCACCCGTCTTGCTTCGCTCGAGCCAGTTGCCGGGCTCCGCTCCATCGACTGCTCGTTGCCTGAGGATCTTTGCGCTAGCGACGACCTGATGGATCCCCTCTCCCAAATTGTCGAGGTGAGGTGTGAGGGCTGCGCGGTGAGACGCCCTCATCTCAGCGCGACGAGAAGCCAGCATGGTTCCAATCAGCGTTGCCAGCGTGCCGACAGCCGCGATGCACGCCGCCAGTAAGGTCGCTTGCTGAGTCGTCATAATCCCCCGATTGCTTCGATGTCCTTGCCCCCTTAGCAAGCTGCAGGCTACGGCGCCACAGTGATCGCGTGCCACAGTTCGTCGCTCGACCGAGTAAGCGGCGAGCATGCATGGTGTGCTTCCCATAGTGGCTGTGGAACGAGGAAGTCACTGGCTGTGCTGTCGCTGCGCAACAGCCTGATGCTCTGCCGCCTGCCGAGCCGGGCTGGAATTGGTGTGCAGGTTGTGCCTGATTCGCGCTGATTGTCAGAGGTGCGGTGGCCACTCGGACCAAGTTGGAGACATCGGTCGCTCCCCTCCTGATGCGAGGAACTCGTTGGTGGCTGTGCGGATCTCGTCGAGGGTGATCTCAGAGTCTTGGGGGTACTGCTCGTCGTGGCCCATGTAGAAGTAGAGAACTTCGTCGAGGTTGGACTTTTGGCCGACGGCGTACCAGGCGTCGTCGCCGGACATGTAGCGGATGGCTCCGACTTTGCGTTCGCCGTCGATGGCGATGCGCAGTTCGTGGTCCGGGAGGCCTTGGGCTGTGGCGGGGCGTTCGTTGATGTAGATGCCGGCGATCGTGTTGTCGCCGTCGTCGGTAGACAGTTCAAGGATCAGTGCGTCGATGTCTTGTGGGCCGGTGATCTGGGCTGGGCTGTTGGATTGGCCTCGCTTGTGGTTGGCGCGGGCTGTGTAGGTCATCGGCTGCTCCCGTCATCTGATGTGGGGTAGGTGCGTTTGAAGTTGTCGGGTGCGTAGATCGTCAGTTTCGCGCCGGGCGGGAGGAACCTCTTGAGCAGGTTCTCGCAGGAGAATTCTTCGTCGTCGCAAGGGACGTTGTTCAGGATCAGCCGTGCTCTGGTCAGCCCACGCTCCCGCATGAACATCGCGAACTTTATCTCGACGTGCGATGTCGTCCACAGACGACCGAGCCCGAGTTCGACCGCGAGATCGTCGGCCTGCTTGCGATATTCGTCGAATCCGCTGATCCACTCATGCCGCCGTCCTGCCTCGTCGACCCAGACACCATGTGTCTTGTCCTTGGGCTTCCGGACGGGGAGAGCGCGCATAACCCGGCTGGCGGTCGGGTCAAACGGATCTTCCGGTTCAGGCTCCGAAGCTCGTCTGCCAGGATCGCGCCAGGCGGCCGGTCCAAAGTGGGTACGGTCTTCCCGGCCAGGAACTGTTCTCTGACCGCTGACCATCTCCTGGACCCAGCCGCGCGCTTTGGGCGGTGCCAGGGACACATGGTGGGCGGCTTCTTCACAGCGCCTCGCGGCCTCCTCCAGTTGCGTTGCGGCCATCTGGGCATTCGGGTTGTTGCTTAAGCTGCCGATCCAGCCAGCTGACCCGCGATACTTGCCTGCGCGGTCGTGCAGGTACGCCACCACTCGTGGAATCTCGTCCAGGGTGGCAAGCAACTGCTGGGCGACTCGTTGCAGCTCCGAAGGCACATTTGCCGCCTCGGCCGGCTAGATCTGGTCGGCGTAGCTGCGACAACAGGCCTCAGCGATCTGGAGCGCCTGGACAGCCTGCTCAACCGACTTTCCCGCCGCATCGAGGACCGCGGAGATGTCGCGATCCGCGCCGGTAGCCGATCCACGGATCAGCGCCTGTACCTGTTCGCCGGATTGCTGAAATCGTTGCTTGAATCCGGCCAGGCTTGCAGCTCCTTGGCGGGATTGGTCGGCCAGACCATGGAGCTGCATCCTCATCTGTTCGACTTGCGACATAGCGGCCTCACTTCTCGAAAGTGATCGGTGAACAGGTCTCCACTCCCGAAGTGGGCGGGCATCGGGAGGTTTGGAGCGGCTGGCGCAGAGCAGCCTCGTCCCCTGATCCGCGCCAGCCGGTCTTTGGAGTCCCTGTCTGAGCCATCAGGGGAAACAGGGTCAGGGAGCTCAGACAGGGACGTTGGGATGACGGAACCGATGGGTGTGCAGCGATCACACGGCACCGACGAATGAGGACGACGACTCTCCGCCGGTTTCGCCAGATCAGGGGGTGGAGTTCGCAATGACGACCCGAGCGCCAGTCGCCCGCTCGAAGGTGTCCTTGACGTCGTGCGTGATGGCCAGGGCGGCGAAGTGCAGTCGACTCGGGATGACCACGGTCGTCACCTGGTAGCGGTTGACTGCCGCGATCAGGGCTTCGAACGCAGCCGGTGTCGTCTCGGTTTCCTCGGTGTAGATCGTTCCCATCGCGAAGCCCTCGATCTCGGCGAACTGCTCTAACTGGTCCTTGATGTCGGCCAAATCGCCGTCAGTCATGAGCAGGTGCTTGAGGACGTAGCCAAGGACGAGTGGGCGCGTGTAATCGACGTCGCTCAGCGCTCCTCGTCCTGCCACTGCCGGAACTTGGCTACTATGCGCCTCCAGAGCACCGCCCACCAGCGCCGACGACGCTGTCCCCTCACGAGAGGTCTGCATCTGGCATCACCGCGCTTGCCTGCTCATTTGTCACCCGCAGGCTAAGGAAGCGACGTCGCATCGCTGCTTCGTACGAGGCGGCCGACTCTGGATCACTGATGAAGTCGGCGATCAGATGCTCACCGAACCAGACGCAGACCCTGCGGTCCGTCGGCAGGACAGGCTGGCCAAGTCTCATCATTCGCCACGCACCTCTCGCGCGATGTCGCGCAAGATGAAGCCGTACAGCACGGCAGCGATGATCGTCAGCAGCCACATCTGGTGATTCACGGCCCTCACGTCCCCGGTTCGGTTGATTCGTGGAGCACAACCATCCGATGACGGAGCGTGATTGGAAACGACACCGCCGCATATGCACATCGCGGGATATGCGTGACATACATACGAGAAGTTCGTCACCGGTAGTGTTGAGCCTGTGACGCGCTACGAGCGGCGGCTCTGTCGTTCATGCGGCGCATACTTGGCGGCGGACAATCGCGGCGACCAGTGTGGGCCGTGCTGGCGGCATGCCCCCGACCTGGCCCTCAATGCGCCGCGCCTTGCTGAGACCTTCTGGGAGGCAGCCGCGCTCGTCGAGGCTGCAACTGAGCGGCATTTCGGCAAGTTCCTACTGGCCTACCGCAAGCTGCAGCGGCCCGAACCGACGCAGGCGTTGGTCGGGCAGTGGCTTGGATTGACGCAGGGGCAGGTAAGCCGGATCGAGCGCAGCGCGATGCCCGTGCGCGATCTCGACAAGCTCGACCGCTGGGCACGTGCCCTGCATATTCCGCAGCAACTGTTGTGGTTCAGCTTGACGGCTCACCCGATCGACCAGGGCGATAGAGCTGATCTGCCGACGCGTGATGCACGACGCGAAGGCAGCGATGTCACCGATGCATTCTCGTTGTCCGACAGCGGATCTATCGTGCGGGCAACGAAGCCTGCCGAGGGAGACGTAGTGCAGCGGAGACAGTTCATTAGGTCGGCCGGCGTTGGCCTCACGGCGGTCGGGGCGAGCCTGTTGGTAGGCGCCTCGCCGTACCCGAACGAACGCATGAAGCGGGGGATGCCTGACGTCGGCGCCGAGATCAGAGAGATGACCCAGGTCTTTCGCCGACTCGACAACCGCTACGGCGGCGGCCACAGCCGTTCGGTTGTCACCTCTTATCTGAACTCAACGGTTACGCCACTACTCAAGGAGAACTCCGCGACCGGTCGAGGCCGATCAGAGCTGTTCGCCGCGGCGGCGGAGCTCCACCACTTGGCCGGTTGGATGGCGTACGACACCGGCCAGCATGCCGACGGCCATACTCATCTACGGCATGCACTCCGTCTCTGTCATGAAGCCGACACCGATGCACTTGCGAGTGAGATGTTGGCTGGTATGAGCCATCAGGCAGCATTCCAAGCTGCACCGGATGGCGCTGTCGATCTCGCGCTCGCAGCTCAGCACAGTGCGAAACGATGCGGCTCGAAGCTCTTGCAGGCCGAGGCTGCGGTCATGGAGGCACACGGCCTCGCGCTGCAGGGCGACAAGGCGAGTTGCCTTGCCGCTTTGAGCCGCGCTGAGGAGGCTTTCAACCGGGCTGACGCTGAAGAGCGACCGTCCTGGCTCACGTACTTCGACCACGCCTATCTGGCCGCGAAGTTCGCGCACACATTTCGCGATCTGGGCCTTCCTCATGAAGCCGAGCCGTTCGCCCGACGATCTCTTGAGATGACCGACGGATACGAGCGTGGTCGTCTGTTCAACACAGCTTTGCTCGCAACCATCCTGGCGGACCAACGTCGGCTTGAGGAATCCTGCGCGCTTGGAGTCGAGGCCACGACAATGGCCAGATCCGTACGATCGATGCGGGGCACAAGCTATCTGCAGGACCTCGGCAAGCAACTTTCGCCGTACCAGGACGTCAATGTCGTCAGCTCCCTCTTCGACGACATGATCGAGATCGGGATCTCACCCGGCGACTAGGTCAGCCGGTGCCGAACGCGAGAACGTGTAGCAGGCCGACAAGAGATGCCGCGCCGATGATCTGGCCGGCGTCGATGCGTTCGCGGATCGAGTCCAGAGCGACCCAATCGATGCGTTCCGCCTCATTGATGTCTTCCGGTTCACCGATGTAGTCGGCGCCGTCCGAAACGAACAGCAGGTTCTCGGCGTCCGTCGTACCTACGGAGGGCTGGAGCGAGACCAGCGGCTTCACATTCCTCGGACGCCAGCCGGTCTCCTCCTCGACCTCACGCGCGGCAGTGACAGCCGGATCTTCATCGGGATCGACGTATCCGCCGGGCAGTTCCCACACCCAGCGGTCGACGATGAAGCGGTGCCGCCACAGCATCAGTACGTTCTCTTGCTTGTCATCGAGCACGATCATCATGGCTGCCTTGGGCATCCGCAGGACGTACTGCTCAAACTGCACACCATCTGGCAACTCCACCGATGCGATGCTCAACTGCAGCCGACGAGTGTCGTCAATCAGGCGCTCGCCGTGGATCTTCCACAGTGTGGGTTCTGTACCACCGTCAGCTGTCACGCCACGACAGTACCAACGCGCATCCCGTCCTTGCGGCACACCAACCAGCGGCTGTCTGCGGCGAGCGACACCAGCGAGCGGACTCGCGAACCGGAGGGCGATGGTAGGTCTGAAACGTCGCGACATAGCCGTACAGATCAGGACGTCCGCGTGGGTTCGTCGACGCTGGGCTGAGCGCATTTGCATGTTATGAGCACCTCGCGTAGCGCCGCGTGGACGTGCCGTAGTTCGGCGATTTGGACCTCCAGCCGATCGATCTCCCTGAGCAGTGCGTCAAGGCGCTGCTGGCTGCCTGCGGCGCATGCGGAAGGGGCGGTTTTGCGGCTTCGCCAATTGCGGAGGCGGCACAGATCCGTGCAGAACCGTTGGTCAGATCTGCCGGCAAAGAAGGTTGAAGCACAGTGCTCACACACTCGCCTTCGCGCACCCAGGCTGGCAAAATGTTGGTTGGAGGAGTTGTCCATATTGGCTCAACGGTCGGCGGACGATGCGTTCGAATAGCCGTTGCGTTCGGTGGAAACGCCTTAAGTGCAAGAAGTGTGCCGGTGATTGACCATGTCGGATGGGCCGCCACTCGCGCTAGTGGCACGGCCTCGCACCCGGGTGCTGCCGGAGTCGAGCCGCGCTTGCACGGGCGAGTCACCGCACGGCCGACACCACAAGACGGCCGGCTGCAGGCATCGAACTGCTTGTTTGGCCATAGCTAGCTTGGTCACCGACGCTCTGGTGCTGGGGGCAGGCTCCCTCTCCCAGCACGACGTCCCCGAGCCAGGTGCCGTCGGCTAGGTGCACAGATTGCGCCTCGGCAGCCACCGTGACGCGAGTGCCTTGAAGTCAGTGCTGGCTGATCCGCTCCGAGAGAGGTAAGCCACAACACTATGAGCGATATCGACCGCCTGGTATCGAGCGGCACGACAGCACGTCCACTGCGGGCCTACCTGATGACGTCCTGCCGGTGTACGCCGCTTCGCACGACGACCAGATGCACGACCCTTGGTTTCATCCAGATCAGTTCTGGGAGCGCCTGGTCGACCTGTACATGCCCGGTCGCGACTTCGAACTCGTCGCCGCTCGAAATGACGGCGCCGTTGTCGGCAACGCATTCGGCAGCCCACGAGACGAACACGGGACTATCTGGGACGAACTCCACTCGACCTACCCGAGTGGGGCCTGCGGGCCAACTCGGTGCCGATGTACATGTTCCGCGAGTTCGCAGTACACCCGCACCACCAGCGACGAGGTATCGGCCGCCAGCTTCACGATGTATTGGTTGCCCTTCGGTCTGAGCCGGTGGCCGAGCTCCTTGTGCGCAAGGACAACGTCGCGGCGCAAGCGGCATACCGGTCCTGGGGCCGGGTCCAGCTCGCCGAGAAACAGCCATTTCCGGACTCACCAATTTTCGTCCGGCTGGTGTTGAGGCTGGCGCGGCACTGAAGAAGCCTTACCTGCGGTCGACCGTCCGATCCGCGCAAGCGAGCCTTTGGCAACGGACCTTGAGCGGCGGAGCAGACCCAGTCTGCGTCAAGCCTTACTCCACGTAGTGACGCCGCCATCACATGCGCCCGCTGAGGGGTCGTCTTCCGCCAATCGCGAACTTGGATCGTCTCGACCGTTGAGTCTGCGTGGCCGTTCGGAGTGAGCCGGACGGACGATCGCGCGGGAGGGTCTGGTGGCGAAGCAGCCGTTGCCGTTGGGGACTTGGGGGACGATTTCGTCTCACATCGTTCACAGGGACGCCAAGGGGAGGGCCGACAGGTTCGAGGCGAAGGCGAGGTACCGGGACTTCGACGGTCGTACTCGGCGTGTGACTGCTTGGGGGAAGACTGCGACTGGGGCGGCGAACAACCTCAGGACGAAGTTGACGACTCGCACCAAGTTGCGGGGGTCTGCAGAGATCAAGCCTGACAGCCGCGTGTCGGTAGCAGTTGAGTTGTTGCTGGCTGAAGTGAAGGAGCTTGGTGAGCAGGAGGTCATGGCTCCTGGGACGTATCAGACGTATCGGTACCAGTACGACAAGAATCTTGCTCCGCGGATTGCTGAGGTCCGACTTCGTGAGGTGACGACGCCAAGGGTCAACGACGTCATCAAGGCGATCAGGGAGGAAGTCGGGGCAGCTAGCGCCAGGACCTGTAAGAGCATCCTGTCTGGTGCGCTCTCGCTTTCGGTTCGGCATGGGGCTTTGGATGCGAATCCTGTGCGGGAGATCAAGATCCGGCCGGGGAAGAGGCGTCAGCCGCCCCGGGCGTTGGAGGCCGAGGAGAGGGACGCTTGGTTTGAGCTGCTGCGGCAGGACAAGCGTGCTGTCCGGGCCGATCTTGTGGATCTCTGCAAGTTCATGCTGGCTACCGGTGAGCGGATCGGTGAGGCCCTGGCTGTCACCTGGAAGGACATCAACCGGGAAACCGGCGAGGTCGACTGCAGCCATCAGATGCAGAGGCTGAGAGGCCAGGGGTTGGTGCGTCGCCGGGTGAAGTCCGCTGCAGGTGAACGGAAGCTCTTCCTGCCGCAGTGGGCGCTTGAGATGGCGCGCACTCGATGGAGGGCGGGCACGTCGGAGGACTCCCCGTTCTTCCCCGACTCTGTCGGTGGCTTCCGTGACCCTCACAATGTTCAGCACGCGCTGCGCGACGCGCGTCGTCCCGTCGGGGGGCAACGGCGGATCGAGCTGGGGCGGACGTTGAGATCCCATCGTCGTAAGGCTGGTCTCACCCAAGTCCAAGCAGTTTCGAAGCTCGGCTGGCGAAAGACCAGAATCAGCCTAATCGAGACCGGTCGCGTGAGGTTGGCGGCCGAGGAATCGGTAATGTTGGCCGACGCATACAGGTTGAGCAATGGTGACCGTGCGGCGTTGCTGGAGCTGACTGAGTTGGCTGGTATGCGGTCGCTAGCGGATGAGTTGGCCTGGGTTACCGCTCACGTTTTCCGGAAGACGACGGCAACGATTCTTGAGGATGCCGGGCAGACGCCGCGGAGGATTGCTGACCAGCTTGGGCACTCCAGGACGTCCACGACGGTCGATGACTACATCGGTCGACGGGCACGGAATCCGGAGGCGGCGGGGCACTTGGAGGATGCATTGCGGAGCGTTCACGAGCAAGATCGGCTGGCGTCGGGCGACGTTACGCCCTAGGGGGATTCCGATCATCAGGCCGGCGTGGCTGGATTTAGCCGTCCCATCGACCAGACATCTCGCGGACGGGGGTGTGCCCGGCGGCCCGGATAAGGCTGGGTGGCTGAGAAACGAGCATAGCTGGGAGTGACGGAGGCGCCGCTGGTGCCCCACACACCTTCCTAACCGGTCATCCGCCACCGTTTGAGCATTCGCGGAGAGAAATATCGGCTGAAGAGAGAGGCAATGACGGGACTCGCTGTTGTTGCCGACCGGCACGATTCGAGCCCATTCCGTGTAACGGACAGCAAACGATGTTCGATCAAGGAGTTAGGGATGGGGTAGTGCTGGGGAGGAGCAGTGGGCTGCTGGTTCACTGCCGAGGGGGCTCTATGGCTATGGCTTTGCGCAACTGCTCAAGCGCAAGATCTGCTCGGGTTCAAGATCGAGCTCCAACTGGCGGTCAAGGTGGTGTTCAATCGCAAGTTGGTGGACCTGCTGGTCACCTCTGGCAGCGAGGATGTGTCTAGCAATGGTGGAGCCGACGTACTCTTCCTGGGACTCGGACGCTTGGGAAGCGTTTGGAGTGCTACTGCTCCGTCAGCGGTACGGGGTCAAGTTGGTTCCGGTGCCCGATAAGTCGGGTGGTGATGGCGGCCTTGACGCTTACACGACCGAAGGTGTCGCGTGGCAGTGCTACGCGCCTGAGAATGAACCGCTCACCGCGAAACAACGATATGGCCTGCAGCGCCACAAGATCACAACCGACCTCAACAAGCTCGAAAAGTACTCGGACCGAGTCCGCGAACTTCTCGGGGGGACAGTACTGACTGAATGGGTGTTGCTGACGCCCAAACATGAGTCGGCAGACTTGGTTGCGCACTGCGCCACGAAATCAGCACACGTTGTGGCAATGCAGTTAGATTTCATCGCCCCTTCATTTCGTGTCCATGTTCAAGATGTGAGCGACTTCACGGTTGAAAGGCGGATTGTGCAGTCTGCCGGATATTTGCCTGAGGGGCTCCATAAGTCAGCTAAGCTGCCGGACCTAGATTCGCTCGGCGTGCCGTTCTCGGAGGTCACGGGCCCTCTCATCGAAGTGATGGATGGCAAGTTGAAGAAGGTCGTTAAAGTCGCCCGGGATAGAGCTGTCCTACGCGGTGAGTTGCTCAAGGCCAAGATCGCGAGCGACGATCACCTTGCGAAATTCGACGACCACCTTCCCGACGTCGGCGCGAAGCTTCGAGACGCGATCGCACGAGCGAAACGACGCATCATGATGGAACAGGCGGCCGAGCCGTTCACGAAGAGGCATCTGTGGTCGGTTGAGGCTGATGTTCAGGAGCGGATCGCAGGCGTGGTGCCAGAACTCAAGGGTGAGGCCACAGAAATCATTGCTCAAGGATCCATCACGCAGTGGTTGCAGGAATGCACGATGACGTTCAATGGTGAGGATGGCGAGTCAGACGGCGCCGACGGCCAGGAAGCGGCATCGTGAATGAGGACCGGCCAGGCCAGGATCAGATCGGGGGTCCACGGGGAGAACCGACAAGGGGACAGGTCCCACCAGGTCTGACGTCTCGGCTTGGCATTAGCCGGCTCGGCGACCCTGAAATGGGCGCGGGCCTCGACGCGATTGTGCGATTCCAGCATCATCGGACGGTACTTCCGGCGGCTAACCGGATTCCCTGGCGCCTGTCACTGCTAGTGCTCGTGGTGGCGAAATGCAATAGTCAAACGGCATCCGTTGGCACGCTCCACCTACTCATGTGGGGGCTGCGCGGTAGAACACCGCGCGCCTTGCTTCAGGCATGGCTAACTGGCGTATCGCCTGCGGACCTGATCTCCTCCCGCATGGATCCGCAACTCGAGACCACTATCCGATTGGCCGCTGCTGAGCAATTGGTTGAGCTGACCGCCACTGGCCGCGTTCACCTGCTTGAGCGCGGCAAGGAACTCGCGGCACTAATCGATGCCGAATCGAGCCTACTTGCAGCGGAGAAGGAAGCCTTGAGCAGCATCCGGCCGTTGAATGACAGGAGTATCGCGATGAGGATGGGGGGAGCGCTCGATGGGACTTGAGTTTCGTGCAGTTCGATTCCATGTCGAGACGGCGTCCGGCCGCGCCGGTTACGCCGCTCGGTTCGGTTCGGGTATGACTGTGGTCCGTGGCGGCAACACGATCGGTAAGTCGCTTCTACTCCAAGGCCTGCTTTATGGCGCCGGGCTCGAGAGTTTGTTCGCGACTCGCAAGGGCGTCCTCACACGTGCCATGACGCTTCAGATCGATCTCGATGATGTCTCCGTCGACGTTGAGAGCTCGTGGGTCGAGGTCGTTGTTGCGAACGGCGCGGGCGATGTGCTCACCCTCCAGCGAGTGGTGAAGCCGCGCTCAGGCAAGGTGGCGGCGACGGACTTGGTTCGAACCTGGGCCGGTGATGTTGTGGATTTGGAGGACCGAACGCCGAGTGTGGACTACCTCGTCGGTCGGCCCGGTGTCGCCACCGAAGAGCGTGGCTTCTATCGATTTTTCGCGGAGTTCCTCGGATGGCGGCAGCCGCAGGTCCCTACGTACAGCGGACGTACTGTGCCGCTGTACGTGCAAGTTGTATTCGGGCTCGGGTACGTAGACCAGAAGCGGGGTTGGGGCGGGACCGTCCCGCAGGTGCCGACGACATATCAGATCGTTGAACCACTACGAAAAGCAGTCGAGTTTGCGCTTCAGCTGGACGTCTTGATCGAGGCACAGCGGCGGCAGACTTTGCTAGAGCAGCAACGACAGCTGGCGAACCGGGAGGAGCGGCTGCGTGGAAGTCTGGAAGGCCTTGCACGTTTACAGGGGGCGCGGATTCGGTTCCCCGATCTCCCCCGAGTCAGTACAGTTGCTGTTGGCGGTAAAGGCTCGGGCACTGTAGTCCTCTCGCCGGCGGCCGAGGTACTTGTCGAGGATGTCTGGCTCGACCTCAGCGAGCGAATCGATCAGCTGCACCAAGTCCGGGTAAACCGCGGCATACGAGCGGTTGTTGAAACAGAGGAGCGTCCGGAAACTGCGGCTCTAGAGGTCGAGCTCGCCGATGCTGAGCGTGCTCTTGCGCAGATCTCCGGTCGACTAGAGGCGTTGAATCAGGACGAACATCTCCTGCACACTCAGCTGGGTGCTCTTGGGCGCCGGATGAACGCGCTGGACGACGAGTACGACAGGTACCGCCAACTCGATGCGTTGCAGCAGTTGGGTTCAGTGATCGCGCCACTCACGATGGACAACGGTGACTGCCCAACCTGCCACCAGTCACTTGAGGCTGTCGAAAGTATCGAGGGGAACGCACTGCCCGTCGCGGAGACTCGCGCGGCGATTCGCGAGGACCGGGAAACAGTGAAGAATTTGGTCGTCGAGGCTGAACAGCGGGTCGAGCTAGTTGCGGTACGTCGGGCGGCATGGTCGCAGGAGACGTCGGCCGCACGGCTACGGGTCCGCGCATTGAAGGCGGACCTGGTGGCGGTCGACGGAACTCCGTCCAGCAGCGCTATCCAGCTCGCCGTCGAGCAGGAACAGGAGCTTGCCCGGTTGCTGAACCTGCAGGCGCAGTTTCTCGACGACGCAGATAGTTGGACTCTGATCGCGATGGACTTAGCTGCAGTACAAGCTGAGCTGAGCGCGCTGGGAAGCACGCAGGAAACGGCGGAAGACAAGCAGCGGAAGGGCGCGTGGGTCGCCCGTCTACGTGAGCAGTTAGTCGAGTTTGGATTCGAGTCCGCTGTGCCAGCGCAAGTCGAGATCGACTCCACGATGAAGCCTGTGGTAGACAGCTACGACATCGGATTCCAAGGATCTGCTAGCGATGGCATTCGGCTACGGTGGGCTTACCTGCTGAGTTTGATGGAAACCTGCGCCGAAGTCGGTGGCTCTCACCCGGGCGTTTTGCTGATGGACGAACCGGGACAGCAGGGTGTAGAGCAAGACTCCTTGGCGGCGCTCTACCGGCATCTGCTTGCCACATCGCGTACATCCGGCCAAGTGTTCGTAACCACGAGCGAGCCGCCAGCCACGCTGGAGTCCTGGCTTGGGACGGACGGCTACGACCTGATCGACCTCGGCGCCGACCGCCTGCTGCGATGATGGGTTGGAGCAAGGGACGGTGTGCTTAGCCGCGGGCGTGCAGGCGATCCGATCAGATCTAATGGCTTCCTGTGCAGGCGTCGGCTGGCGCCATCGCAGTAGGCAACTGGCGGATACTAGGGCCAGAGACTCAGTCGGAGACCTGTCGGCACCACTCGTCCGCTTGCGGACTCGTACCGGAGGCTCGGTTCCGCTCGATCAAACGTTTGCTGGAGCTGCTCGAGTTCGCCTGCATGCGCCTCGTCGGGATGAATTCTCATAGGCCTGCCTCCCGTATGTTTCCGCAAGAGTGCTGCGACCATCCTCGATAGATCGTGGCAAGTTGCCGCGGAAAACGCCGACCGCTTCGGACAGTCCGGGACATCGACCGCCGCCGATGACTACACCTGTCGGCGGCGGGCTGGAAGGACTGGCGAGGGTCAGCTCGGGCCCGCGGCGCACGACGAGTCGCGCCGCGGACCGGGTCAGCACCGGCGGTTATCGCGCGGGAGCGTGCATACGCGGGCGCAGCCCGCAGGAGGTTGGGTGGGCGGGAGCGGGCGCAGCTGGCGCGACGAAGGAGCGGCTGCGGAGCACCCGTCGGGTAGAAACCCCTCAATGCGGTCAGTAAGCGGTCAGTTGGTCGCTCCAGCTGCATTCGCCAGAAGGCATATGTGCTGGTCAGAGAGCCGACGAGGGGACTCGAACCCCTAACCACCGCTTTACAAGAGCGGTGCGCTGCCAGTTGCGCCACGTCGGCGGTGCACGTCGGGGTGACCCCTTGGGTGCCGGACCATCGTAGAGGATTGCGAGGCCGGGGTGGTGCGGAGGTTGCCGGGCCGGGACGTCGAGGGGGTGAGCGGTGGGTGAGGCGGTGAGTGGGGACGGGGTCGCGGTGGGGGCGGTGGGGCTGCTTCGGGGTAGTCGTGGGTTTCGGGTGCTGTTCACGGCGCGGTCT
>NZ_DASRXP010000244.1:0-2883 GCF_035687465.1 Kribbella sp. | reverse complement strand
CAGGGCAACCACACCATCCATGCCCGTGAACGTCCCAGGAGGTCGCGGTCGGTCTCACCGATCCGGTACACCCTGCCGTTCTTGTCTGTGACCTCGCGGAACGTCGGTTGAGCCGTCGCCTTCATGCTGGTTGTACCCCCTGGTTCCGCGGTGACCCCGTAAGTGTTCGGCGAATCGCTCCGACGATCCCCGAGATAGCCCGACTTCGCCGCCAAATGGGCGGACTGGCAACCGCCCATTCCCACTCTGCGGTGGATATTGCATACAGATTCATGTGTTGTGCCAATCACTCAAAGGGACGGTTAGTGACCACGGTCACAGCGGACGGTATACTACATACAATCCTGGACGCAAGCGCAAAATGGCCTGTGAATCTCCTGGAGATCGTGGCGACCGCCTCGAAGGCACTGCTATCCCGGCCATGACCACCTGAAATGGCGACAACCAAAGGTGCTGTGAAGGGCCTGTATTCGGCACCGCCATGAGCGAAGGTCGCTGGATGGGGTCCAGCGTGGCTGCGGTCCTGGTTGCGAGCCGGCTCTGCCCTGGCCGGTTGAGCACACCGGATCTGCGCGAAAACCTAGACAAGTGGTTGTTACGTGGGACACACTCAACGTCGAACGCATACGGTATGCAATTTCGCCGCACGACCCGCCCCGAGTTAGTCGGGGACCTAGGTCCGAACCGCCCACGTGCCGAGGCGAGGAGAGGAGATTGTGACATGGTGGAGATCCCAACCGTCGCGAAAGACGACCCTACGGCGTCGAATTCCGTGGGCAAGGCGTTGTCGGGGGTTCGCGTCCTGGACATGACGCACGTCCAGTCCGGCCCCTCGGCGACCCAGCTGCTTGCCTGGCTGGGTGCCGACGTCATCAAGCTGGAGGCGCCCAAGGGCGGCGACGTCACCCGTAGCCAGCTGCGCGACCTCCCCGGCGCCGACAGCCTCTACTTCACGATGCTCAACTGCAACAAGCGCAGCATCACCGTCAACATGAAGAGCGACGAAGGCAAACAGATCTTCACCGACCTGGTGTCGCGCGTGGACATCCTGGCCGAGAACTTCGGACCTGGGGTGGTCGACCGCTTCGGGTTCACCTGGGAGCGGCTGCACGAGCTCAACCCGCGGCTGATCTACGCCTCCATCAAGGGATTCGGCCCCGGCAAGTACTTCAACTTCAAGGCCTACGAGGTCATCGCGCAGGCGATGGGCGGCTCGATGGCGACCACCGGGTTCGAGCACGGGCCGCCGACCGCGACCGGCGCGCAGATCGGCGACTCGGGTACCGGCATCCACCTGGTCACGGGCATCCTGGCCGCGCTCTACCAGCGCACCAACACCGGCCGCGGCCAGCGCGTCGAGGTGGCCATGCAGGACGCCGTGCTCAACCTGTGCCGGGTGAAGCTGCGCGACCAGCAACGACTCGCGCATGGTCCACTACCCGAATACCCGAACGAGCACTTCACCGACGAGGTCCCACGATCGGGCAACGCCTCCGGCGGCGGCCAGCCCGGGTGGGCGGTCCGGACCAGCGGTGGAGGTCCCAACGACTACATCTACGTGATCGTCCAGCCTCAGGTGTGGGCGCCGCTGGCGGAGCTGATCGGAAGGCCCGAACTGGGCGACCATCCCGACTGGACCCGGCCCGAGGACCGGCTTCACAAGCTGGACAAGGTCTTTGCGCTGATCGAGGACTGGTCCGAGAAGCACACCAAATGGGAAGCGTTGGCGGCGCTCAACGCGCTGAACGTGCCGTGCGGTCCGGTGCTCAGCACCAAGGAACTCATCGAGGACGAAACCCTGGCCGAGCTCGGCGCGATCGTCACCGTCGACCACCCCGCGCGGGGACCGTTCAAGACCGTCGGCTCGCCGCTGCGGCTGTCGGACTCCCCGGTCGAGATCGTCCGCTCACCGATGCTCGGCGAGCACACCGACTCGATCTGCGCCGAGCTCGGCTATTCGCCAGAACAACTCGAACTGTTCAGGCGTTCCGGAGCGATCTGAGAAGCAGGAGCCGGACAACGCCGGCTCATTCCACCTAAACGGGTCAGTGGCCCCACAACGAAAGAGCGAGGACGCCATGAGGTAAGCCGCAAGGCAGGACAGCAGGTGCTTTGAAACGGTCGCCGAGGGTCGCTTGGCGCTGACGACCGAAAGGTCAACAACGGTATGCGACGCGCTACGCCGTGTTTTTGGCGTGCGCGCCCGATCGCCTGCGTGGGGCCGGATCCCCGTGCAGTGCACGACAAGTGCCCCTTGCGTCTATCGCGAAAACCCGACGCGAGAGACAATCGAGGCGCGAGCCTGTAACTATCGCTAGAAAGAGAATGAACGATGACCTCAACACTCGCAAGTTATCGCGAGATCACCGACGCCAACAATCGCGTCTACCGCGTCGGGGAGACCGACCGCGAACTACTCGGCAGGTCCCGGGCCTGGATGGTCTGGCTGCCGTGGGCCGCCATGATGGCGGTCAGTGTCTATGAGTACGGCTACGGCGCCGCCCAAGCCTCGATCCGGGAAGCCCACGGCTGGACCAGGTCCGAGACCTTCTGGCTCCTTGCCATCTGGGCCTTCTTCCAGGCCCTCATCGCCTATCCGGCCGGAAAGTTGCGGGAGAAGGACGTCGTCTCGGCGAAGGCCGCCATGCTGGTCGGCGCCGTCCTCTCGGCGGTCGGCTTCATCAGCATCGCCAACAGCGGCAACCTGGTCATCGCCTACCTCGGCTTCGCCGTATGTGGCGGCATCGGTGCAGGCCTGGTCTACGCGACGTGTATCAATCTCGTCGGCAAGTGGTATCCGGAGCGACGGGGCGGCAAGACCGGCTTCGTCAACGGCGGGTTCGCCTACGGCGCCGTGCCCTTCATCTTCATCTTCAGCTACGC
>NZ_DASRXP010000243.1:0-12981 GCF_035687465.1 Kribbella sp. | reverse complement strand
CGCCATCTCCTGGAACACGATCTACGAGCCGTCCAAGGCGAGGGTGATCACCACCGTCAGCCGGCTCTGGAACGTCGGCAAGCGTGGTGGCTACGCGTTGTTCTGCTGGGACGCCTTCTTCAACGCGCTCCTGGCTGCCGTGTCGAGCAAGGAGCTTGCCTACGTCAACACGGTCGAGATGCTCCGCGCGCTCACGCCGGAAGGCTTCGTCCCGAACGTCGAACAGGGCACCGGCCGCAAGACGTACGACGGGTCGCAGCCGCAGGTCGGCTCGATGGTGGTGCGGGAGCTGTACAACCGGTTCGGGGACAAGTGGTTCTTGGAGGAGACGTTCGAGCCCTTGCTGTCCTGGAACCGGTGGTGGTGGAGGGTGCGTCGGGACGGCGAGCTGCTGTCTGCGGGCTCGACGTACTTCGACCCGGAATTCCCTTCACCACAAGACATTCCGCGGATCCACCAACACTTCGGTGCGACCTGCGAGTCGGGCTGGGACGGTCATCCGGCCTTCGACGAAATCCCGTTCGACAAGACGAAGAGCCTCCTGGCCGCGCATGACGTCGGACTGAACAGCCTGTACGCCGCCGACTGCGAGGCGCTGGCCGACATCGCGGACGTCCTCGGAAACCGGGAGGCCGCCGCGGAGTTGCGCGAGCGGCACGACGCTGTGGTGGCGGCGATGGAGACCCTGTGGGACGAGCCGAGCGGCATCTACCGCAGCAGGCGGACCGACACCGGGCTGCCGACGGAACGCCTGTCGACGATGAGCTTCTACCCGCTCCTGGCCGGAGTCGGCCTGGGGGAGCGGGCCCGCCGGATGGTGGATGGGCAGCTGCTCGCCGACGACGGCTTCGGCGGCGAATGGGTGTTGCCGTCCTCGCCGCGCCGCGAGCCGGTTGACCTGAGCGAAGGCAGCTACTGGTCGGGGCGTGCTTGGCCGCCGGTGAACTTCCTTGTCTACCTGGGATTGCTGCGCGCCGGGGAGAAGGACGCGGCCGGGTGGCTGGCGGATGGCAGTTCGAGGCTCGTGTTGAAGGAGTGGAACCAGCATCGCCACGTGCACGAGAACTACTCCAGCATCCACGGCGGCGCCTGCGACAAGCCCAACAGTGAGCCGTTCCAGACCTGGGGTGCGCTGCTGAGTCTCATCGTCCTGATGGACCGCGGCGAGGTCGGCTTCTTCAACGGCTTGGGGTCTTGATGCCGGTCGACGGAAAGCAGCTTCTTGCCGGGGTGATGATCCCGCTCGTCACTCCGATGTCCGCGCCCGGGCAGCCCACCGATGCCGACGACCTGCTCGACGCGTTGGCCGCTGCTGGCGCGCGGAGCCTGATGTTGTTCGGCAGCAACGGAGAGGGGCCGTTGCTGCCGATCTCAGCCTTGGCCGAGTTCGCCGGGAAGGCGGCTGCGCGATGGCGCGAGCTGACCGGTGGGCCGGTGCTGTGCAACGTGACCGCTGCCGGTACGGCGGAGGCGCTCGAGCGGGCGGCGGCCGTGGCGGACGCCCGGCCGGACGCCCTCGTACTGAGCCCGCCCATCTACTTCCACCACCGGGACGACGAGATCGTCTCCCACTACGCCGCGGTGGGTGAGCTCGGCGTTCCTCTGGTCGCCTACAACGCTCCGCGCTACAGCAATCCGCTCAGCCCGGCGTTGATCGACGTACTGATCGGCATGCCGCAGGTCATCGGCATCAAGGACAGTTCTGGCGACCTGGACCTGCTGAGTCACATCGTGTCGGCGGCTCGTCGACGGTCTGACTTCGGAGTGAGCCAGGGTGCCGAGACGCAACTGCTGGCCGCCCTGCGGCTCGGTGCCGACGGCATCGTTCCAGGCATCGCGAACCTGGCAGCCCGCCCGGCGGTTGAGCTTGTCGCCGCGCACGCGGCCGGGCGGGCCTCCGATGCCGTGGAGGCGCAGCGAGTGATCGACCGGCTCGTCCAACTGCATTCGATCCGGCCGGGGGTGCCGGCGATCAAGGCGGTGCTTGCCGACCGCAAGCTTTGCCCGCCGTACGTCGCCGCGCCGCTCCTGCCCTGCACCGAGGCCGAACGACGCGACCTGATCGCCCTGCTCAGCAATGAGGAACCCCAGCTCTTGACCCGGAGGTAAGTCGTGAGCCCATTGGAACCCGCCCGTTTCGACCGCAGGACATTCGGACTCGGAGTGGCCGCGCTGTCAGCGGCCGCCGCAGTCACCACCAGCGCCGGTACTCCGGCGAGCGCATCGCCGTCGCACCGCAACCCGCAGCCGGTCCAATTCGACGACACCACGCTGTGGGACAACACCGTCGACCCGCTGAAGAGCTACCACGTCCACGGACTCGCCGTCCTGCCGGACGACACGATCCTGGTCGCCACCGAGGGCCGGCACGAGGTGTGCGATGCCGGTCCACGCGACCTGCTGGTACGGCGCAGCGAGGACGGCGGCGACACCTGGGAATCGACGCAGACCCTGGTCGCGTCCGTCGACGGCCAGTCGTGGGGCAACCCGGCCTTCGTCGTCGACCGGACCACTGGCGGCATCTTCCTCTTCTACATGTTGTCGATCCTGCTGCCGGAGAACACCGGCTGCTCCGGCGACATCGGTGACCTCTACATGATCTCCAGCGGCGACAACGGCCGGACGTGGAGCGAACCGAAGTCGATGTCCGGACTGTTCGACCACTTCCCCTACGACTGGGCGCTGCACGGACCCGGGCCGGGTCACGGCATCCAGCTCGACAACGGACGCCTGCTCCTCAACTGCTCGCATCGCAGGGTGATCATCGGCAACACCGTCGAGCAGCGGTACTACGGTGTCGCGTCGATCTACAGCGATGACCATGGCGCGACCTGGCAGACCACGGGCGAGGTGCCGGTCTCCGTCGACTACCCGATCAACGAGGCCAGGGTGCTGCAGCGGTCGGACGGCACGGTACTGGTGAACGGCCGCGCCGCGTCAGGTGGGAACCGGCAGCGGATTGTTGCTGTCAGCAAGGACCGCGGGCTGACCTGGTCGCCGCCACGCCTGGACGGGTCCACCGGCACCTTCAACGCCGTGGATGCGAGCTTGTTGCGCTACACGGGAGGACCGCGTGGGCATGGCAGGCCCGACGTGGACCGGGTGTTGTTCAGCCGCCCCGACTCCCCGGTGCGGACCAATATGACGGTCTCCATCAGCTACGACGAAGCACACTCGTTCCGGTACAGCCGGGTGATCAACGAGGGTCGGTCGTACTACTCCGAACTCGCCCGGCTCTCCGACGGGACGATCCTGCTCGTCTACGGCTGCGACGGCGACAACCCGAGCTTCCCGCGCCGGGTGGCGATCTGCCGCTTCTCGCTGGAATGGCTCACCAAGGGCCGAGACAGTCTCCACCGAGGTCCTCGCCTCGATGAGCGAATCGTTGATCTCGCCGGTGGTGCTCGGGCGTACGACGGAACCGTGGCAGCCGTCGCGGATCCGGTCGCCAGGCAAGGAAGTCGGGTCGTCTTCACACCGAACCGCACCGGCGCCTATATCGAGTACACGGTGGACGTCCGGCGGCGAGCGTCGTACGAGCTGCTGTTGAGGTACTTCCGGCCGGCCGCCGGCGGTCTGGTCACCGTCACGGTCGACGGAAAGCAACTCGGCACCGCGGTGTTGGACACGACGGCGGACCGAGCCGACGGCTACGACGTCGCGCGACTCGGAGCTGTTGAGCTTAAGAATGGACGACACAAGATCAGATTCACTGCCTCCGGTCCCGGCCGCGGTGGCGGCACCCTGGTCTCGCTCGACTCCCTGAGTCTGTTGCAGGCGCCGTGGTCGGCCGATACGAGCGACGAAGTGGTGGTCGACAACGACGAGCTCGGCTATCTGACCATCAGAGGTGCTGCTTGGGCGGCGGGGACCGGCGTGCCTGGGTACCGGGGTGGCAACTACCGTTCTGTCCCGGCCGGGACGGGTGAACGGGCCGTCGGGTGGCGCCTGGTGGTCCCCCGCGACGGCGAGTACGAAGTACAGGTTTCCCATACCGCGCACGAGAACCGGGCGAGCAACGCGCCGTACACGATCACCCACCAGGGCGGAACCAGCGTCGTGCGCGTCGACCAGCGAGTGGCCGGTGTGCCGGAGCCACGCGGTGGATCCTGGGTGTCGCTCGGCAAGTATCGCTTGGCCGCGGGATTGACCACGATCGAGCTGAGCAACGACACAGACGGAGTCGTCGTCGCCGACGCGGTCCGCCTACGCCTCTAGCTCGCCAGATTTTGGGACTGGTTGGCCGGGAGGGGTGAAGGCGGCGAGGACTGTGGCGGTGATGTAAGCGGCCGCTTTGTCTGGGGTCAGGCGGCCGGCGTTGATCTCGTCGGCGGCGCTGTGCATCACGCTGTGGAGGATGCCGACCAGCCAGGTGGTTGGCAGGTCGGTGCGGAACTGGCCCTCGGTGCGGCCGCGTTCTACGAGGCGTTCGGCACGCTCGGCCGGCTCGGCGTGCAGGGTGCGGATGCGGCCGGGCGGGAGCACGCTCTGGGCTGCTAGCAGGAGTGAGCGGGAGCGGTCGACCAGGTGCCAGCTCGACTCGATCAGCCGGCTCAGCGCGTCCCGGGGATCACCGCTCAGGTCGACGCCGTCGAGGGCGTCGTGGCCGTCTTCGATCGCGCGGGCGAAGGCGGCCTCGACGAGCTCGGCCCGGGACGGGAAGTGACCGTACAGCGTGACCCGGCCGACGCCGGCCGCCTTCGCGATCTCGCTGACGCTGGCCTCCGGATTGCGGCCGAGGGTCTCCAGCGCGGCCTCGAGGATCGCCGCGATGTTGCGCTGCGCGTCCGCTCGCTTGGCCGGTACTCCGGACTGCGTGGCCGCCATTTAGCCTCCTCTTGTCGAACAGGGGTGTACGAGTTACGGTACCTCACATAACTCGAACAATCATGTTCGAGTTACTCGACAAGGAGGTGCCGGTATGGCCGGCGAACACGAGACCACGGCCGCGGACCCGCGCCGGTGGCGGACGCTGGCACTGCTCGGCGTCGCGCAGTTCATGCTCATCCTCGACGTCACGGTGGTGGCCATCGCGCTCCCGCACATCGGCGCGGACCTCGGCCTGGAGCGCGACACCCTGACCTGGGTGGTGAGCGCCTACACGCTGATGTTCGGCGGCCTGATGCTGCTCGGAGGCCGGGCCGCCGACCTGTTCGGCGCTCGCCGCGTGGTGCTCACCGGACTGGTCGTGTTCGTCGCGGCCTCCCTCGCCACCGGGCTGGCGAGTGGCGCGGCCCTGCTGATCGGCGGCCGGATCGCCCAGGGCATCGGTGCGGCGATCCTTTCGCCGGCAGCGTTGTCGGTGGTCACCAAGACCTTCCACGGCGAGGAGCGGAACAAGGCGCTCGGCATCTGGTCGGCCCTCGGCGGAGGTGGGTCCGCGATCGGCGTACTCCTCGGTGGGGTGCTGACCGCCGGGCCGGGCTGGCAATGGGTCTTCTACATCAACGTGCCGATCGGTCTGGTGGTGCTGGTCGCGCTGAGCCGCGTGCTGCCGGCCGATCGCCCCGCCGAGAGTCGCGGGCGCCTCGACGTCCCGGGCGCGCTCCTCGTCACCGCGGGCACCGGCACGGCGATCTACGCGCTGATCAACGCCGGCGATCGAGGCTGGCTATCGGTCGCCACCCTCGGCACGCTCGCCGCGGCGATCATCCTGTACGCCGTGTTCGCAGTACTGCAGAACGTCGTCCGGTCACCACTGATGGACCTCCGGATCCTCACCCGTCGACCCGTTGCCGCCGGCACCTTCTTGATCCTGGTCGCGACCGCACTGATGATCGCGGTCTTCTTCCTCGGCTCGTTCTACCTGCAGCACCTGCAGGGGTACGGCGCTTTGCGGACCGGACTGTTGTTCCTCCCCGTGGCGCTGGCCACGATCGTCGGGGCGCAAGCGGCAGGACAGGCCATCGGTCAGCTCGGTGCCCGGCTGGTCGCCTTTGCCGGGCTGGTCATCGCCGCCGTCGGCACTGGGCTTCCCGCGATCTGGGACGGCTCGACGGTCCTGGTGACGGGGATCAGCATCGGCGCGGCGGGGATCGGGGTCGCCTTCGTCGCGGCCTCCACGACCACGCTGGCGCAGGTCGCCCATCACGAGGCCGGGCTGGCGTCGGGGATCCTCAGCACCTTCCACGAGTTCGGTGCGGCGCTCGGGGTCGCGGTGGTCTCCAGCATCGCGGCTGCGAGCATTGCCGGCACCAGCGCGACCGGGTTCACCCGCGGCTTCACCTTCGCCGCGATCACGGCCGCGGTTGCCGCGGTACTGGCTCTGCTGGTCGTACCCGCTCCCAAGCCATCTATGGTTGCTCAGTGAGTATCCGTCGCGCCGGCCCGGAGGACGCGGGCATCATCAGGACGATGATCGGCGAACTAGCCGACCACCAGAACGAGGGCGAGTTCGTCACGGTCACCGTCGAGCAGTGGCGTCGTTTCCTCGGGCGTGACGAGGTGATCGTGCTGATCGCTTCGCAGGACGGGCAGGTCGCCGGTTATGTCTCCGCGCTTCGACGACCGCAGTTGTGGACCGGGGACGACTTTCTCGCGCTGGACGACCTGTACGTGCGGGAGGCGTTCCGCAGTACCGGACTGGGCCGGGAGTTGATGCTCGAGCTCGCCCGGTTCGCACTGCCGGAGCGCCTCACCATCGGCTGGGGGATGCAGCTCGAGAACGAGGGCGGACAGCGCTTCTACGCCCGCCTCGGCGCCAAACTCCGCACCAAGGTCAACGCCTCCTGGACCGCCGACGCCTACTCCCAAGAGTTGTAGGCGTCGGTCGGCCAGGGAACAGCGTTACTGGTAGAGGACCGCCGCGATCTTGGGGTCGTCGATGTTGGTCTTGTCGTACCAGAAGAAGCCGGTGTCGATCACCTTCGGCACCTCTTCGCCGCGGATCACCTTCATCGCGGCGGCGACGGTCTGTTCGCCGATGCCGACCGGGTTCTGGGTGATCGCGCCGGCCATCGTGCCGTCCTTGATCGCGTCGATCTGGGCCTTGCCGGAGTCGAAGCCGACGATCTTGATGCCCTTCTTGCTCGCCTCCTCGACGCCCTTCACGACCCCGATCGCCGAGCCCTCGTTGGCCCCGTAGATCCCGGCCACGTCGGGGTTCGACGCGATGATCGACTTGGTGATGTCGGCCGACTTGGCCTGGTCACCGGCCCCGTACTGCGGGGGGAGCAGCGTGATCCCCGGGGCATTCGCCTTCATCCAGTCGATGAAGCCGTCGCGCCGGTCGATGCCGGTCTTGCTGGTCTGGTCGTGCACCACCATCGCGACCTTGCCCTTGCCACCGAGCAGGCCGGACAGGTGCTTGGCCGCCTCGGCCGCCGCGGCCTTGTTGTCCGTGGAGGCCGTCGTCACCGGGATGTCTCCCTCGACGCCGGAGTCGAAGGCGATCACCGGGATATTCCTCGACTTCGCATCCTCCAGCATCGGTGCGGCGGCCTTGCTGTCCAGCGCAGCCAGCCCGATCGCCTTCGGGTTCTTGGCGATCGCGTTGGTCAGCATGGTCACCTGGGACTCGACGTCCGCCTCGGTCGCCGGGCCCTCGAAGGTGATCCGAGCGCCCTCCTTCGCGGCCTGCTGCTCGGCGCCCTTCTTCACGGCCTGCCAGAACTGGTGCTGGAAGCCCTTCGAGACGAGCGCGATGTACGGTTGCTCACCGCCCGAGCCACCGGCGTCGTCGTCACCGCCGCACGCCGAGACCGTCAGCGCCATCGCCGCGGCAGTCAGTACTGCCCCGAACCGCCTTCTGTTCATGTCGATCCAGCTCCTTGTCGGGTTGTCAGGCTTCTTTTTTGCGCACCATGTCGGCATAGACGGCGACGAGAATGACGCAGCCGAGAATCACGTTCTGCCACTCCTGCGGGATCGAGAGGATCTGCAGGCCGTTGTTCAGGACCGAGATGATCAGCGCGCCGATCACCGTGCCGACGATGGATCCCTTGCCGCCGGCAAGCGAAGTACCGCCGATCACGACGGCCGCGATCGCCTGCAGTTCGTAGCCCGTCCCGGTGGCGGGCTGCGCCGATCCCAGCCGGGCCGAGATCATCAGCCCCGCCAGACCGGTGAACAGGCCGGCGAAGGTGTAGACGATGATCTTCCACTTCCGTACGTCGATGCCGGACAGCGCGGTCGCGTCCTCGTTGCTGCCGATCGAGTACGTGTACCGGCCGAGCGTCGACTTGTTCAGCAGCACCCCGGCGATCACCGCGACCACGGCCAGGATGATCACCGCGTTCGGGAAGTCGGGGATCAGATTGCCGCGGGAGATCTTCGAGTACGCCGGGATGTCGTTGAAGTAGATCGGCGTGCTGTGCGAGAGCACCAACGCGAGCCCTTGGGCGACCAGCATCATCGCCAGGGTCGCGATGAAGGGCGGGATCTTCAGCAGCGCGACGTTGACCCCGTTGATCAGCCCGAGCAGTCCGCCGAACAGGATTGTGCCGAGCACTCCGAGCAGCAGCGGGAAGTCGGCGTTCACGATCATCACGCCGGACATCACCGCGCACAGTGCCATCCCGGTGCCGATGCTCAGGTCGATGCCGCCGGTGATGATGACGAACGTGGTGCCGAGCGCGAGGGTGCCGATCACCACGGTGCTGTAAAGGATCGCCAGCACGTTGCCGTAGGTGAGGAAGTTGGGGCTCGCGACGGAGAAGACGATGAAGATCACCAGCAGACTCGCGAACGCGAGGAACTGCTGCAGCCGGTCCCGCAGGCTGACCGTCACCGCACCCGCGACCGTCGTCGGCGTCGTCACCGTTCACCTTCTTCCTGTGTCAGGGTTTCCAGGCCGAGTTCGGCCGCGTCCTCGGGATTCTCGTCGGGCCGCAGGGTCGCGTAGTGCATCACGGACTCGGGTGTCGCCTCGGCGGCGTCGAGCGTCCCGGTGATGCGGCCCTCGCTCATCACCACCACCCGGTGCGCCATCCGCAGTACTTCGGGAAGCTCCGACGAGATCATGATGATCGACTTGCCCTCGTCGACCAGGGAGTTCAGCAAGGCGTAGATCTCCTCCTTGGCGCCGACGTCGATGCCGCGGGTCGGTTCGTCGAAGATCATGATGTCGCAGTCCTTGAGCAGCCACTTGGCGATCACGACCTTCTGCTGGTTGCCGCCGGACAGGTTCTTCGCCGTTTGCAGGATCGACGGGGTCTTGATTCGCAGCGACTCGACCGACCGCTGCGACGCGACCCGCATCGCCCGGTCCTTCACGAACCCGAGCGACGAGAACAGTTCGCCGATCGAGCTGATCGTGATGTTGGCGTTGACGTCCTGCTCCAGCAGCAGCCCGTACTGCTTGCGATCCTCCGACAGATAGCCGATCCGGTACTGCGCCGCGTCGGCCGGACTGTGGATCTGTACCGGCTTGCCGCGCAACAGGACGGTCCCGCTCTCGGTCTTGTCCGCGCCGACGATGGCACGTGCGACCTCGGTCCGGCCGGCACCCATCAGCCCGGCGAAGCCGAGGATCTCGCCCTTGCGTAGGTCGAAGCTGACGTCCTTCAGCAGCGCCTTCGTGCTCAGGCCCTGGACGGACAACAGCACCTCGCGGTCCTCGCGGACTCCCTCCGGCCTGGCCTCGCTGCTGAGGGTCCGCCCGACCATCAGGCTGATCACCTCTTTCATCGTGGTCGCCCGGGTGTCGACGGTCGCGACGTACTGGCCGTCCCGCAGCACGGTGATCCGGTCCGAGATCGCCTTGAGTTCGTCCATCCGGTGCGAGATGTAGATGACGCCCGTGTCTGGACTCCGGAAGCGTTGGATCAGTTCGTGCAGGGTGGCCACCTCGGCGTCGTTCAGGGCGGCGGTCGGTTCGTCCATGATCAGCACGCGCGCGTCGTACGACAGCGCCTTGGCGATCTCGACCATCTGCTGCTTGGCGACGGTGAGGCTGCCGACCAGGGCGCGCGGGGCGAGCGGGAGCTGCAGACGCTCGATCAGGTCGGCCGCTTTGTCGTTCAAAGCGCGCTCGCTGAGGAGGAAACGTCCGACCCTTGGCTCCCGGCCGATGAAGATGTTCTGCGCGACCGTGAGGTCGGGCATCAGGTTGAACTCCTGGTGGATGATGCTGATCCCGAGCTCCTGGGCGTGCCGCGGGCTGGTCGCCGCGAAGCGCTCGCCGTTGAGGAAGAACTCGCCCTCGTCGGCCTGGTAGATGCCGGAAAGCAGCTTCATCAGGGTGGATTTCCCCGCGCCGTTCTCCCCGACCAGCCCCAGCACCTCGTTCCGGCGCAGGTCGAGATGCACCTCGGAGAGCGCCTTCACGCCGGGAAAGCTCTTGCTCACGCCCTCGGCGCGCAGCAGCGTCGCGGAGCTCGCTGCCTCCGGGTCGTCGTCCACGAACGCCATGCGCATACTCCACCACAGATCCGATGTCTGCCACACCCCGTCGCGGCCCGAAAGGGCTGGATCGGTCAGCCGAAAGGGCTGGTTCGAGCTGTTCGGCCGCGGGCGGATGTGAGAGTTGGGGTGAATCCCTGCGCCGATTCGTCACCCTTGGAGAGGCCATGACCATCACCATCGATCAGCATCGGGACTGGATCGCGAAGGCCGCCGAGGTTGCCGCTGTTCTAGCGGAGGACGCGTTGGCGCGCGACCTGGCCGGGGCCGAGCCGGTCGCCGAGGCACAGCTGTTGCGCGAGTCGGGGTTGCCGGCGTTGCTGATTCCGGCGGAGCTCGGTGGTGCGGGCGGAACTTGGCGGACCGCACTCGCCGTAGTACGGGAGTTGGCGAAGGCTGACGGGTCGATCGCGCAGTTGCTCGGCTATCACTATGTGAACCAGGTGAACCTGTGGCTGGTCGGCGGCACCGCAGTACAGGAATCGTTCGGTCGGGAGTCGGCGGCCGGCCAGTTCCTGTGGGGCGATGCGGTGAATCCGATCGAGCCCGACCTCGAACTCGAACCGGACGGCGATGGGTATCTGCTGTCGGGCAAGAAGAGCTTCGCGACCGGTGCCAGCGTTGGTGATGTCATGCTGATCGCGGGTGCTGTCCGTGGGACCGGCGAGCCGCTGCTGGCCGTAGTACGGCGGGACTGGCCTGGGGTGGAGTTCGGTGGGGACTGGAACAACTTGGGAATGCGGCTGTCCGCGAGTGGCAGCGTCACTTATACCGGGGTGCGAGTTCCGGCGGATCATGTGATCGGGTCTCTGGCGTCGGATCGGACGACGCCGCGTAGTTCGCTGATCACTCCGGCTATCCAGGCTGTCTTCGGGAGTCTCTACCTGGGGATCGCCGAGGGCGCGCTCGAGACTGCTCGGGACTACACCCGGTCCATTTCGCGGCCGTGGGTGCTGAGCGGGATCGCTCAGGCGACTCACGAGCCGTACGTGCTGGCGACGTACGGGGATCTGGTCGCGGGGACCGCGGCGACCGGTGCGTTGGCGGATCGGATCGCCGATCATCTCGTCGAGGCGATGGATCGCGGTCCTGGGCTCACCTGGGAGGAGCGGGGCGAGCTGGCCGTCGAGGTTGCTGCCCTCAAGGTTGTGGCGACCGATCTCGCGCTGAAGGTGACCAGCACGGTGTACGAGGTGACTGGGGCGCGAGCCACGAGCAATCGGGTCGGGCTTGATCGCTTTTGGCGCAATGTGCGGACTCATACCCTGCATGACCCGGTCGCCTACAAGCGCCGGGAGGTAGGGGATCACTACCTCAACGGCGCTCATCCGAAGTTCACGCTCTATACCTGACAACCGGTACCTGGCACCTGCATCGTGTTGCACGTCGGTGTCTGAGATGGTCGGAGTATGGCCGAACAGATGACGGTGTGGGCGGTGGAGCGGCCTGGGCCGATCGACAGCGGCCCGCTGCGGCAGGTACAACGGGCGGTGCCTTCACCGGCTGCGCGGGAGGTCCTGGTTCGGGTGCTGGCGTGTGGGTTGTGCCGGACCGACCTGCATCTGGCCGAGGGAGATCTCGAGCCGCGGCGGGCGGGCGTCGTACCGGGGCATCAGGTGGTCGGGGAGGTTGTCGACCGGGGACCGGCGGCCGATCGGTTCGAGGTGGGCGATCGGATCGGGATCGCGTGGCTGCGGAGTACGTGTGGATCGTGCGAGTTCTGCCGTGCCGGGCGGGAGAACCTGTGCCCGCGTTCGGAGTACACGGGGTGGGATGCGGACGGCGGGTACGCGGAGTATGCGGTGGTGCCGCAGGACTATGCCTACCTGGTGCCTGGGGAGGCGCCGGTCGAGGAGGTCGCGCCGCTGTTGTGTGCGGGGATCATCGGGTACCGGTCGTTGCTGCGGGCAAATTTACCGCCGGGTGGGCGGCTGGGGATCTATGGCTTCGGGTCCAGTGCGCATCTGACGGCGCAGTTGGCCGCGGCTCAGGGTGCCGAGATCTTCGTGATGACACGAGGTTCGCAGAATCAGGCTCTGGCGCGCGAGCTTGGCGCTGAGTTCGTCGGAGGTGCCCAGGATGCGCCGCCGGTGCCGATGGACTCGGCGATCGTGTTCGCGCCGGCCGGTGAACTCGTGGCGCCGGCCTTGCAGGCGTTGAAATCTGGCGGCACTGTAGCGCTGGCTGGGATCTATATGAGCGACATCCCTACGCTGAACTACGACCGCGATCTCTTCCGCGAGCGTGATCTGCGAAGCGTCACCTCCAACACTCGCCGCGACGGCGAGGAACTCCTCCGCCTGGCAGCCAACGTCCGCATCGTCGCGCACACGACCACCGTCGGATTCGATCAGGTTGATCGGGCCCTGGCCGACCTCGCCCACGGCCGGGCTGCCGGCTCGCTGGTCATGCTCCCTGGTGCGTGAGGTGCCCCGGGCTCCAGCAGCTTGCGGCGGGCTCGGTGGCGACAGTGGGACTATCAGCTTTTGGGACGTTGCCGATGTGATGTTTTCGCCTTGTGGATAAGGGGAAATGGCCCCGTTCTGATTTGCGGGGATCTGTTGGTCGGCGTAAAGTCGAGCACATGTTCGAAGGTGATTGGACCGCACTCGATGCCAGGGCGACGTTGGTCGCTGTGGG
>NZ_DASRXP010000242.1:0-5306 GCF_035687465.1 Kribbella sp. | reverse complement strand
GCCAGCGACGGTTGCGGAGACGGCAACGTACTGGCCTGGTCCAGGTTCAGCCGGGTCAGGCCGTCGTAGATGTTGTTGCCGACGAACCGGTAGCCCTCGTAGCCCTCGTTGGGCGGGGTCGACGGGAAGGGGATGTTGCCTGCTGACATGGCGATCCGCAGCTCGCCCCCCGACGGCGGGGGGCCGCTTGGCTGTGCCGACGCGCAACCGGCGAGAACCACCAGCAGCAGGGCCAGCACGAAAGACAGGGCGGGGGATGGGCGGGTCCGCATGTCAGGAAGCCAGTCGGCTCTCACCGGGGACCAACAGGCAGTTGCTCCAGTGCCCGTCGTTCACGTGGTGCGCGACCGGCCGGCCGTCCCAGCAGGCACCGACCGCATATCCGCAGCGCGGCGCGAAGGCGCAGCCCGGCGGGAGCTGGTCGAGGCTGGGCGGGGCGCCTGGGATCGCGTTCGGCCGACGGTCCTGGCCGGCCCGGACGTTCGCCTCGATCAGGCCCTCGGTGTAGGGATGCGAGGGCGCGTTCAGGACCTGGACCGCGGAGCCGTACTCGACGAAGCGCCCGGCGTACATCACCGCGACCTCGTCGGCGAGCTCGGCCGCGACGCCGAGGTCGTGCGTGACGATGACCAGGCCCATGTCGATCTCGCGCTGGATCTGGCGGAACAACCGCATCATCCGGGCCTGCACGGTGACGTCGAGAGCGGTCGTCGGCTCGTCCGCCAGCAGCACCGTGGGTTTGCCGGCGATCGCCATCGCGATCACGACTCGTTGCCTCATGCCACCACTCAGCTCGGAGGGGTAGGCCTTCAGCCGGGCCGCGGCGGACGGGATCTGGACCAGCTCGAGCAGGTCGAGCGCACGGCGCCGGGCCTGGGACCGGTCGATCCCCTCGTGGTGCTTGCGGATCGCCTCGACCAGTTGCTTCTCGATCGTGTACACCGGGTCCAGCGCGGTCAGCGGGTCCTGGAAGACCATCGAGACGTCGTTGCCGCGGGCCTTGCGCCGATCCCGCGGCGACATCGCCTGCAGATCCCGGCCGCCGACCGAGATCTCGCCGGTGATCAGGGTGGTCGGCGGGTTGATCCCGATGATCGAGCGCAGCATCGCGCTCTTGCCGCTGCCGGACTCACCGATCACCGCGAGGACTCCGCCCCGCGGCACGGTGAACGAGATGCCGTCCACCGCCCGCAGAGCCCCTTGCCGGGTGCGGAACTCGGTGACCAGATCCCGTACCCGCAGGGCGGGCGCGGCCGCTCTCGACTCCGGCGTATCGGCTAGCTCGACCTGTCGTACCTGTGTCGTCGTCGACATCGTCGTGTTCCTTTCGCTTGCGGCCTTGCAGGGGAATTCCGGACCGCGCCGGTAGACATTCTTTTCCGGCGAATTCAGGCGGGAGGAGAGGGTAGAAAACCCTGTCATAGAAGGAGATTCACGAACAATTTATGACTGGGATGTTTCACGGATCGACCGCTTCGGTATCTCGCTGGTAAACAATGCCGGGAATCCTGTGGGTGGAATTCCCGGCGGGTTTCGAAGGCCGATGGCCACCAGGACCACCGCGCCCGCGCCCGCCGCCACCACGCCGAACACGCCGGCCAGTCCGATCGCCCGCATCGGTCCGAACTGTTCGGACAGGAAGCCGAGCACCGGCGCCCCGAGCGCCCCGCCGCCGAGGAAGAGGGTCAGATAGACGGCCACCACTCGACCGCGCAGAGCGGGCTCCGCGGTCAGCTGGACCGACGTGTTCGCCAGCACGGCGAACGTCATGAACATCCCGCCGCACAACACCAGAGCGGCCCCGAAGGCGACCAGTACGGGCATCACCGAGGCGATGATCAGGCAACAACCGAGCGCTGCCGCCGTGCCGAGCACCCAGCGATGCCGTGGCATCCCGCTGCTGGAGGCGGCCACCAGAGCTCCCGCGAGTCCGCCGACGGCCAGGCACGAGGTGACCAACCCGAAGCCGAGAGCGCCGACACCGAAGACCTCGGTGGCCGCGAGCGGCAGCACGACCTGCAGGCTGTTCACGCCCACCACCCCGATCACGCCGGACAGCACGATCAGCGTTGCGAGGGTGGGATCCCCGACCACCTGCCGCAGGCCGGCTCCGAGTTGCCGGCCCCGCAGCGTCGAGCGCGGCACGGGATGCAGTTGTGAGCGGTCGAGTCGCAGCAGAGCGAGCAGGATGCCCGCCGAACTGATCGCGTGCAGGAAGAAGATCAACGGCGTACCGGCAACACCGATCAGCAGGCCGGCCAGGGCGGGACCGACCAGCCGGGCGACGTTGAACGAGGCGGAGTTCAGGCCGATGGCGCTGACCACCTGGTCCGGTCCGACCAGTTCCGAGACGACGGACTGACGGGCCGGGAAGTCGAACGCGTTGATCACGCCGGTCGCGGCCGCCAGCACGTACACCTGCATCAGCGTGAGGATCCCCAGCCCGTCGAGGATGCCGAGGGCAACGCTGCCCAGGCCCACCAGAGCCTGGGTGACGACCAGCAGCCTGACCTTGTCCACCCGGTCGACCAGCGCGCCGGCCCCCAGCCCGAGCAGCACGGTCGGGAAGAACTGCAGGAAGGCGACGAACCCGAGGGCCAGGCCGTCGCCGTGACTCAGCACGACGACGGCCCACGCCTGGGCGGTGCGTTGCATCCAGACCCCGATGTTGCTGACCGTTCCGCCCCAGAAGAAGATCCGGTAGTTGCGGACCTGCAAGGAGCGGAACATGGCGGGTCTGCTCATGCCGCGTCGACCGCGAGCCACTCCTCGAACGGGGTGGCCTTGGTGAAGGCGTGCGCGGCCTTGAGCAGGAGCGCGTCGTCGAACATCCGGCCGACCAGCTGGATGCTGACCGGCAATCCGTCCCGCTTCTCGCACGGCACCGCGAGCGCGGGGTGGCCGGTGAAGTTGAACGGCCGGGTGTTCGCCACCGCGCTCTGCGAGACCGGGCTCTGCAGCGCGTAGTCGAGCGCAGTGCCGTAGTCGGCAGGCGGCTGGAACTTGGGCGCCTGCGTGATGGTGGTCGGCATCACCAGTACGTCGACCTCGGCCAGCGCCCGGTCGTACGCCGCGATGTAGGCCGGGCGGGCGTTCATCGCCTTGGCGTACAGACGTCCGGCCCAGTAGCGACGGCTGAACTCGCCGGCCATCAGGTTGAGCAGACCGCGCGGGTCGAGCAGTTCCTGGTTGTGCTGCCAGGCCCGGGTGATGGTGGCGATGGTGTCCTCGGGGTAGAACGTCCGGGCGAAGGCGCCGTAGAAGCCCGAGCCCCGCACGGCCAGCGTGGACTCGGCCGACATCGCGGCCTGGGCGTCACCGATGGTGAGGTGCTCGGGGACCGAGACCTCGCTGACCACCGCGCCGAGTTTCTCGAAGACCTCGATGGCCTGCTGGACGGAGTCGGCCACCGCCTCGGTGGCGCCGAGGAAGCCCTCGCGGAGGATGCCGATCCGCAGTCCCTCGATGTCCCCGGTCAGCCCGCTGGTGGCGTCGTACCGGTCGGGCACCTCACGGGTCTGCCGCGGATCGAGCCCGTCGTAGCCGGCGACCGCCTCGAGTGCGAGGGCAGCGTCGAGGACCGACATCGTCATCGGGCCGGTGTAGTCGATGCTCTGGTCGGAGCCGAACCCGATGCCGAAGTGCGAGATCAGGCCGAAGGTGGGCTTGTGGCCGACGGTGCCCGACCACGAGGCCGGGATCCGGATGGACCCGCCCTGATCGCCGCCGAAGGAGATGTCGACCTCGCGGTCCACCAGGGCCGCGGCCGAGCCGGACGAGGATCCGCCGGTCAGGTGGTCGGGGTTGTGCGGGTTCAGCGGCCGGCCGAAGTCACCGACGCCGCCGCCGAAGCCGAAGCCGCCGGCCAGGCCGTTCATCACGTTCTTGCCGACCACCGTGGCCCCGGCCTCCAGCGAGCGCTGGACGACGGTCGCGTCGAAGTCGGGCACGTGGCCGCTCAGCACCTGGGCGCCGAAGCTCATCGGCATCCCGGCGACGGCGGTGTGGTCCTTGAAGCTGACGGTCCGGCCGGTGAGGATGCCGGAGCCGCTGCCGTAGATGGAGCACTTCCAGGTCCAGGCGTTGTGCGGGTCCTCGTCGGCGCTCGGGCGATAACCGGGCTCGCGGGCGCCGGGGAAGCGCGGCGGCCGTACTTCGGCGCCGCGTGCCTGGACGAAGCCGTCGAACTCGGACAGCATCCTGTCCAGGTGGCGGCGGTAGACCTCCGCCTCTTCGGTGGTGAGTCCGACGCCCAGGCGCTCGGCGGCTGTTTTGATGTCGGAAAGATCGGGAACTCGGTGCATGGCAGGCCTCCTCGATCGGGTGGATCGAAGGTCTCCCGCACCGGTTACACGGTTTGCCCACTCGCGTTCGTACCGTGTTAAGCGACTTCAGCCGGCCCAGAACTCGCCTCTGACCTGGGCAAACGCCGATTTGACAAGCGCGCAACGCGACTTCTCCGCCGGGCCAGCGCGGACCCGCGGCTGATTTGTCAGGCAGTTCGCCCGCTGGTCACCTGGCCGTCACCAGCGAGGGACAGGTTCGCACCATGACCTTGAGCCGCCGCCAGCTCCTCGGTGCCACCGCCGCAACCGGGGCTGCCATCGCTATTCCCACGCTGCCTGCCGCAGCGTCCATCCGCCGGGATCGCCCAGCCCTGACGTCCGGGATCGCCAGCGGCGATGTCACCGCGAACTCGGCCGTCGTGTGGTCCCGCGCGGACCGCCGGTCCCGGCTCGTCGTCGAGCTGACCAGCAACGGCCGCTTCGACCATGCCATCCGGCTGCGTGGCCCGATCACCGGACCTGACCAGGACTTCACCGCCCAGCTGCCGCTGCGGGGCCTCCGCCCGGGCCAGCGCTACGACTACCGCGTCGGCTTCGAGGACTCGTACGGTCGAGTCGGCGAGACCGCCAAGGGTTCCTTCAGTACTCCGGGGCGCAACCGCCCGGTGTCGTTCGTGTGGACCGGGGACACCGCCGGCCAGGGCTACGGGATCAACCCCGACCTCGGCGGCATGGTCGCCTACAAGGCGATGCACCAGACCCGGCCGGACTTCTTCCTGCACTCCGGCGACAACATCTACGCCGATGGCCCGATCGAGGCTTCGGTGAATGTTCCCGATGGCACCGTCTGGAAGAACGTGGTGACCGAGGAGGTCTCCAAGGTCGCCGAGACCCTCGCGGAGTACCGGGGCCGGTACAAGTACAACCTGCTCGACCACAACGTCCGCGACCTGTACGCCGACGTGCCGATCGTCAGCCAGTGGGACGACCACGAGACGGTGAACAACTGGTACCCGGGCG
>NZ_DASRXP010000241.1:0-3548 GCF_035687465.1 Kribbella sp. | reverse complement strand
GGTCGGGCTCGACGCGTCCGAAGTACTGGACACCTACGTCTACAACCGCGGCATCGTCGGCGGCAACTGGGGTGCGGCGGCCGCGGTCGGGCTGATGAAGGGCCTGATCGGCACGGTCCTGGTCCTGGCTGCCAACAAGGTCGCCCATCTCTTCGGTGAGCGCGGGGTGTACGCGAAATGGTGATGATCAACGGGACCGAGCCGCCCACCAAGACCGCCCGCGGCGCGAAAGGCGTCGTGCTGCTGATCGCCTGCGCGCTGGTGATCGTGCCGTTTCTGGCCGTCATCTCGACCTCGCTGGCCGACCAGCAGCAGATCACCGAGGCCGGCGGCTATGTGCTCTTCCCCAGCCACCCGTCCTTCGACGCCTACCAGGCGATCTTCCGCGGTGGCGTGGTCACGCGGGCCACGATCGTGTCGATCCTGCTCACCGTGGTCGGGTGCGGGCTGTCGATCGTCGTGGTGGTCTCGATGGCCTACTCGCTGTCCCGGCCGGGCTCGTGGGGCCAGCGTCCGCTGCTGTTCCTGGTCCTGTTCACGATGTTGTTCAGCGCCGGCATCATCCCGAACTACCTGCTGATCAAGGAACTCGGGCTGATCGACTCGTACTGGGCCTTGCTCCTGCCCGGCCTGACCAGTGCCTTCCAGATCATCATCGTGCGCGCGTTCTTCCTGGAGGTACCGGGGGAGATCCTCGACGCCGCCAAGATCGACGGCGCGAACGAGTTCCAGATCCTGGTCAGGGTGATGCTGCCGCTGTCGAAGGCGGTCGTCGCCGTGGTCGGGCTGTTCAGCGCCGTCGGCTACTGGAACGCCTACTTCAACGCGATCCTCTACATCAACTCCCCGGAGAAGTGGCCGCTCCAGCTCGTACTGCGAACCTACGTCGTCGACAACACCTCCATCGGGGTGGACATCCCCGGTGAGGTGGTGCCACCGCAGCAGTCGCTGCAGATGGCGATTCTCGTCGTCTCACTCGTCCCGATCTGCCTGGTCTATCCCTTCCTGCAAAGACATTTCGCCAAGGGCATCGTGCTCGGCGCCGTGAAGGGCTGAACCATCACCATCCGTCTCCAGAGAGGTCCGCCATGCCTTCCGACGAACCACCCGTCTCGCAACCCGGCGTACTGAGTCGCCGTGCGTTGTCCGTCCTCGGTGTCGCGGGGCTCGCGACCGCCGCTACCGCTGCCCCCTCCCATGCTGCTGAGAAGAAGCGCACGGCCACTGCCAACACAATGACCAGCGTTGCTGCGTTGCGAACCACCGCCGGCGCCAGCAACGGCGATCAAGTCCTGCTACTCGGCTACTTCGCCGACAACCCGGGCCTCGGCGCCGGAGTCCTCTACTGGGATGCCGACGCGACCGAGGCCGACGACAACGGCATGGTCTTCGCCGTCGCCGGTACTGCGACCGGTCGGTGGAAGCGGCCGCGAACCACGGAGATCGACCTCGCGTGGTTCGGTGTCACCGGAGCCGGGGCGACCACCGACGCGAGCCGGCTCCAGGCCGCAGTGAACGCGTTGCCGACCGGCGGCACCATCTCGATCGGCCCAGGCATCGTCCGCCTCACCAGCACGGTGACGGTGCGACGGGTGCCGGTGATCTTCGCCGGGGCAGGGGCGAGCGACGAGCTCGGGGTCGGCACCCAGCTGCTGCTGGCGACCGGGGCGGCCGACGGGTTCGTGTTGTCCGGCGCGCACGGTGGCGGGTTCCGGGACCTGCAGCTCCAGGGCGAGAACCTGACCGGTGGCGCGATGATCCGGACCCAGCGGGAAGGGGAACTGGGCAACTATCTGCTCTCGTTCTCGGACTGCCGGTTCAGGGACGGCTACAACGGCATCATCTTGCGCAGCTGCAACACCGTCCGGTTCCGCAACTGCGTGTGGAACGGATTCAGCGGCCAACAGGTGATTCTGCTGAACGCCGTCGACCAGATCTCGCGCGCCGATCCGGTCGAGTTCGTCCAATGCGCGATCTCCGCAGGTACGGGCCACGAGACCGTCGACAACCTGGTGATCGACGGTCAGGGCGGTTCGATCAAGTTCATCGCCTGCGCGATCCTCTTCGGCCGGCACGGGATCTGGATGCGGAACACCACCGGCGTGAACCCGGGGCAGCCGAAGTTCCTCTACTTCGAGGGTGGCGGGTTCGAGAACGGGCACGGCGTACCGGTGCTGCTCGAAGCGGGTGCGCAGGCGCAGTTCGTGAACACTTACATCTCCGCCGACAACGACGAGGACGCCGTTCGGGTGACCGCTGGTTTCACCGGCAGCGCGATCTTCGCGAACTCGCTGATCCGCGGGTGCGGGCGACACGGGTTGGACATCGCCTCCACCCGGATCACCGTGACCGGTTGCCTGATCGGCAACAACGGCCGTAATGCTCATCCGAGCTTCGGGCGTCAGGTGAGCGGTGTCGCGAGCAGCGCGGCGGGAGTCCGGGTGACGACCGCGACGCCGCACGGCTGGGAGACCGACGACCGGGTCACTCTGCAGGAGGTCGGCGGCTCGACCGAACTCAACAACAGTTGGGGGATCGCCGTGGTCGGGCCGACCTCGTTCGACCTGCTCGGCGCGACTCTCGAGCATCCCTACACCTCTGGTGGGGTGGTGTTCCGGAACGGTTCCGGGATCAACCTCCGCTCGACGGCGACCCGGGTGGTGATCACCGGGAACGCGATCGGTGGCTTGGCCGACGGCACGAACCGGCAGGAGTACGGGATCGTGAACCGCGCCGCCGACGTACTGGTCAGTGCCAACGATCTCAACGGCAACGGAGCCGGCCCGTATCTGACCGCCGGCGCGACGGATGCCCGGACCCGGTTCACCGGCAACAAGGGCGTCGAGCAGACCGACGGATGGCTCAGCCTCCGCATCCCCGGGGCAGTCGCCGACGGCCTCTACGACTTCACCGACCTCCTGTACGTCGACGGACGGCCGATCCGGGTCACCCGCATCGCCCGGGCAGTGTCCGCGGGATCCTGCAGGGTCCGACTGGAAACCAACGCGATCCCCGCAGGAGCGGCGCCGATAGAGGTGACCAACCAGGTCCAGACAACCCGCCTGACCCAGCCGATCGCGATCGATGGGACCAGCACGCCGGTCAGACTGCAACTCCGCCTCTCCAATACAGCTGCCGCCACCGACCTCACCGTCCAGTTCGGCTACCAGACGATAAGCTAGCCCTTCAGTCCGGTTTGGGCGAGACCCTCGACGAACTGGCGCTGGGCCAGGACGAAGACGATCAGCACTGGCAGCGCACTGAGAGTCGCTGCCGCCAGTTGGACGTTCCACAGTGCGCCGCCGTACGCGTCGACGTACTGGGTCAGGGCCTGGGGGATGGTGAACTTGTCCTTGCTGGACAGGAACACGATCGGTTCCAGGTACAGGTTCCAGCTGTGCAGGAAGGTGAAGATCGAGACCGCGCCGATGGCCGGCCGGGCCAACGGCAGGGCGACCTGCCAGAACAGCCCGAGCCGGCCCAGTCCGTCCACGCGGCCCGCCTCCTCGAGTTCCTTCGGCAGCGTGATGAAGAACTGCCGCATGATG
>NZ_DASRXP010000240.1:0-8506 GCF_035687465.1 Kribbella sp. | reverse complement strand
TTCAGCCGGTGGGTGATCGACGCCGTCGCCCAACTCGGGATCGAGACGACCCCGACCGTCGAACTCGCCTGCCACGGCTGGCAGGGCTACGTCGAACAGACCTTGCTCACGTGGATTGCCGATCCCAAGGTCTCCCCCGCTGACCTGGAACATCTCTGCGAACGCTCCCTCGAAGCCCTCCTCACCACCGCCACGTAGCCCCTGCGGCGGCGCGACAGGTGCGCGGCTCGGAGGAGCTCCGGCGTTCTAGCTTGGCTCCCAGTCCTTCAGGGCGGTGAGCGCCTGGAAGGCGAAGTGGGTGATCAGCTCGCCGTCTTCGGCCTGGCGGTCGGCGCGGGTCTCGGCGTCCTGGTCGAGACCTGGCTGGTCGTGTCGATAGTGCTGACGCTGGCAGCGGCCGCGGTGCTCGCGTTCGTAGTACTGCCTGGTCAGGGCCGCGTGCTGTCAGCTGCCGGTGGGCCGCCCGACGAGCGAGCCGTCACGCAGGCGAGGAGCCTGTCCATGACCACCGGCATCTTCGCCCTGCTGTGGGCCACCGTCACCGTCCTGCTGATCATCCGCCCCGGCTCGACCACCGGAGTCTGAGCGTTAGGGTTCGGGGGTGCTGAAGGTTGCGACGGTGAATGTGAATGGTGTTCGGGCTGCTTACCGGCGAGGGATGGCGGCGTGGCTGGAGCAGGCCGATCCTGATCTGTTGCTGCTGCAGGAAGTCCGGGCGACCGATGAGGTACTGCGGGATCACCTGGGCGGCGACTGGCACCTCGCGCATGCCGAACCCGTGATCGAGGGCAGCAAGGGACGTGCCGGGGTCGCGGTGGCGAGCCGACGGCCGATCAAGGGCGAACGATCCGCGATCGGGCCGCAGCGGTTCGACGGCTGCGGCCGCTGGGTCGAGGCGGATGTGGTGCTCGACGACGGGTCGACGTTGACGGCTGTCAGTACCTATGTGTTCACGGGCGAGTTCGAGACCCCGCCGCGGCAGGCGGAGAAGTACGCGTTCCTCGACGCGATCACCGCGCGGCTGGGCGAACTGCGGGCCGACGGGCGGCACGTACTGCTGTGCGGCGATCTCAACATCGCGCACCGCGAGGTCGACCTGAAGGCTTGGAAGGCAAACCGGAAGAAGAGCGGATTTCTGCCGGAGGAACGCGCCTGGATGGACCGGCTGTTCGAGGACGGCTGGGTGGATCTCGGCCGCCGCTTCGGTGGTGAGGGACCCGGGCCGTACTCCTGGTGGTCGTGGCGCGGGAAGGCCTTCGACAATGACGCCGGCTGGCGGATCGACTACCAGCTCGCCTCCCCCGAACTCGCGGAAACCGCCACTGGTTGCGTGATCGATCGAGCCCCCACCTACGCCGAACGCTGGAGCGACCACGCGCCGGTAGTGGCCACCTACAAGATCTGACCGGCGCGCGGGGCGGATGGGCGGGTAATGTCGCCCGCATGTCCGAGCTGAACCCACCTGTCGCCGCCCGTAAGCCGATCGAACGCACCCACCACGGAGACGTCTTCGTCGACGACTACGAGTGGTTGCGGGACAAGACCGACGACGAGGTGCTGGAGTACCTCCGCGCCGAGAACACCTACACCGAGGCCCGCACCGAGCACCTCGAATCGTTGCGCGAGGCAATCTTCGACGAGATCTCCACCCGCACCCTGCAGACCGACCTGAGCGTGCCCGCCCGACGCGGCGAGCACTGGTACTACAGCCGCACGGTGGAGGGCAAGCAGTACTCCATCAGCTGCCGGGTCAAGGTGGACGGCGACGAGCCGCCCGCGACCGACGGCGAGATCGCCGGCGAGGAGATCCTGCTGGACGGGAACGAGGTGGCCGGCGACTCGGAGTTCTTCTCGCTCGGCACCGTCGACGTCTCCCCCGACGGGAACCTGCTCGCCTACTCCGTGGACCTGAAGGGCGACGAGCGGTTCACGCTGCGGATCAAGGACCTGACCACCGGGGAGCTGCTGCCGGACGAGCTGCCCGAGGTGCACTACGGCTCGGCCTGGTCAGCGGACGGTTCGACGATCTTCTACACGAAGGTCGACGACGCGTGGCGGCCGTACCAGGTCTGGCGGCACGCTCTCGGCAGCGCCGAGGACGTTCTCGTGCTGGAGGAGCCGGACGAGCGCTTCTGGGTCGGCGTCGACCTGACCCGCAACGAGCAGGCCATCATGATCTCCCTCGGCAGCAAGCTGACCAGCGAGGTCTGGCTGCTGGACGCGCAGAACCCGACCGGTGAGCTGGTCGTGGTGGCGCCCCGGCGGGAGGGCGTCGAGTACGACGTCGAGCATGCCGGCGACCAACTGTTGATCGTGCACAACGCCGACGCGGCGAACTTCTCCCTGGCCAGTGCGCCGCTGGAGTCCCCCGCCGACTGGACCACCCTGATCGAGGGCGACGAGTCGAGCCGGCTGCTCGGCGTCGACGCCTTCGCGGACCACGTGATCCTGTACCGCCGGCGGAACGCCCTCACCGAGCTCGCGATCATGCGCCGGGAGTCCACCCAGAGCCCGGGCAGCACGGCCTTCGCAGCGCCGGACGTGCTGACCTTCGACGAGCCGATCTACACCGTCTCGCCCGGTCGCAACGACGAGTGGCAGGACACGCGGTACCGGTTCGGCTACACGTCTCTGGTCACGCCCGGTTCGACGTACGACGTGGACGTGGCGACCGGTGAACGTCGACTGCTGAAGCAACAGCCCGTACTGGGTGGGGTCGACCTCGGCGCGTACACGCAGTACCGGGAGTGGGCGACGGCGGCGGACGGGACTCAGGTGCCGGTTTCGCTGGTCGCGCGCAAGGACGTCGCGAAGGACGGGAACGCGCCGGTCGTGCTCTACGGCTACGGCTCGTACGAGACGTCGATGGACCCGTGGTTCTCGATCCCGCGGCTGTCGCTGCTGGACCGCGGGGTGGTGTTCGCGATCGCGCATGTCCGGGGTGGTGGCGAGCTCGGGCGGCACTGGTACGACAACGGCAAGACGCTGACCAAGCGGAACACCTTCACCGACTTCGTCGCGGCCGCGGAGCACCTGGTCAGGGACGGCTGGACCCGTCCCGAGCGGATCGTCGCGCAGGGCGGCAGCGCCGGTGGACTGCTGATGGGTGCGGTGGCGAACCTGGCGCCGCAGGCGTTCGGCGGGATCGTCGCGGAGGTGCCGTTCGTCGACGCGCTGACCACGATCCTGGACCCGTCGCTGCCGCTGACGGTGATCGAGTGGGAGGAGTGGGGCAACCCGCTGGAGGACCCAGAGGTCTACCGGTACATGAAGTCCTACTCGCCGTACGAGAACGTCTCGGCGCAGGAGTATCCGCGCATCCTGGCGATCACCAGCCTGAACGACACCCGCGTCTTCTTCGTGGAGCCGGCCAAGTGGGTGGCGAAACTGCGAGCCACCGCGACCGGCGACGTCGACGTCCTGCTGAAGACCGAGATGGAGGCCGGCCACGGCGGCCGCAGCGGCCGGTACGACGCCTGGCGCGAGATCGCCTTCACCCTCGCCTGGGAACTGGACACCCTCGGCCTCGCCTGATCAGCGACCGCATCCCTCAGAACATGCCCTGGGGGATGCGGTCGGCGGACGGCACGGACTGCACGGTGTCCCAGTGCTCGACGATCAGGCCGTCTTCCAGGCGCCAGATGTCGACCACGGCCTCGCCTGCGCCCTCCTCGTCCGGCCGGGTCAGGTGGTAGTGCAGGACGACGTAGGTATCGTCGGCGATCACCCGTTTGAGGTCGAGCCGCGAGGTGGGCAGCGGCCCGCTGCGGATGAACTCGATGAACGCGTCGCGGCCGGACGGATTGTCCGGGCTGTGCTCGACGAAGTCCTCCCGCAGCAACCGTTGCAGGACGTCGACGTTGCCTTCGGCAAATTCCTGGAAACCCCGGAGAACGATCTCTCGGTTCTTCTCGGTCTGGTCGGATGAGGTGCTGGTCATGGCTTCGAGGCTGCCAGCGAGCCCGGCCGCGTGTCGATTACCAGCCTGGTCATGGAGAGCATGACCCGATCGGGGTAGAACTGGCGTGTGGCGGAATCGACGATCGGGGAACTGCTGCGCGGCTGGCGGCAGCGGCGCAAGCTCAGTCAGCTCGACCTGGCGATCGCCGCGGAGGTTTCGGCCCGCCACGTGAGCTTCGTGGAGACCGGCCGGACACTGCCCAGCAAGCCGATGCTGCTCCGCCTCGCGGATGCCCTCGGTGTGCCTCTGCGGGAGCGGAACCGCCTGCTCGTCGCGGCCGGCTACGCACCGGCGTACCGGGCGCGACCGCTGGACGATCCGGATCTGGCGACGGCTCGCGCGGCACTCCAGCAGGTGCTGGACGGGCTCGGGCCGAACCCGGCGCTGGTGCTCGACAGCGGCTGGAACCTGCTCATCGCCAACCGCGCCGCGGGAATCTTCTTCGACGACGTCGCACCCGAACTGCTCGAACCGCGCATCAACATGATGCGCCTCGGACTGCACCCGCAAGGCTTCGCGCCGCGGCTGCAGAACCTCGCCGAGGTCCGGAGTTTCCTCCTCCCCCGGCTCGCACGGCAGGCCCAGCACACGGGCGACCCAGCCCTCACCGCCCTCCACCAGGAACTTCTCTCGTACGGCGAGCCGCCCGCCGCCGTGGACCCCGATCCGGCGGACATCCTGTTGCCGATCCGGTTGCGGCACCGGGGCCACGACCTGTCGCTCTTCAGCACGATCACCTCCTTCGGTGCACCGTTCGACGTGACGCTGGAGGAACTAGCGATCGAGTCCTATTTCCCGGCCGACGAAACCACCACCAAGGCCCTCGCGGAGCTGGCCGGTCACTGACGTCACTGTTCGTTGTCGTCGGCAACCATCCGGCGAGGATCCGGCAACGGCTGAGCCCGCCCGCGCGAGGGAACCGGTTGCGGGGACCGCGCGTACCGGAAGGCGAAGGGATCGGTCGGGGCGCGCGGTCGGGCCGGGCCGGACATGCTGGTGGGCGGCGAGCCGCAGCTGGGCAGTTCGGGTGGGATTGCTGAGCGATCCGGGTGGGATCGCTGGGAGTTGGGTGGGGAAGGGTCTGGGGGCCAGTGGCGTTAGAACTATGTGAGGAAGTTGCGGTGTGTCGTGCACCACATCTGGGACGCGGAATCGCTGAGGTGACAACAGTTCTCAGCTCTCAGGCGTCCAGGTGTCGGCAAGGAGAAAGCGGCGAAAACCCAGCAGATCAAGCCGATTGTGCTCGCAGCGCGCCGCGAGTGCGCAGAACCGGCCCGGACGAGGATTTCCAGGCCGGTTGCGGACGGCGGACGCTGCGGGGAAATCTCAGGGAACGTTCAGGCTGTTTACACACTCATCGTGGAATCTTGAACCTCACTCGAGCGTTGCTCTCCATGTAACGACGAAGGGAGTTTCGGTGGCTCGCATGGCTCGTGTCCGTTCCACGGACGACGGTATCGACGGCAAGGACAGCGTCGGTCTCTACCTGGAAGAGATCGCTCGCACTCCTTTGCTGACGGCGGAAGAAGAAGTCGAGCTCGCTGAGACGGTCGAGGCAGGTCTCCTCGCGGAGCAACTGCTGGCCGAGGGGCGGGTTGGACGTAAGAAGGGCGGAGCGCCCAAATATGCGACGGAGGAAGAGCTGGAGTGGCTGGCCGAAGCGGGCCAGCGCGCACAGCAGCGGTTCGTGACCGCCAACCTCCGACTGGTGGTATCGATCGCCCGCCGCTACGGACGGTCCCAGATGCCGCTCCTGGACCTGGTCCAGGAAGGCAACACGGGCCTGATCCGCGCGGTGGAGAAGTTCGACTACCGCAAGGGGTTCAAGTTCTCGACGTACGCCACCTGGTGGGTGCGTCAGGCCATCACGCGAGGGATCGCGCAGCAGGCCCGGGTGGTCCGGCTGCCGGTGCACGTGGTGGAGCAGCTGAACCAGATCGGTTCGGCCCGGCGCACGCTGGAGCGCAAGCTCGGGCGGGAGCCGGAGATCGACGAGATCGCGGCGGAGCTGGACCTGGACCCGGAGCGGGTCACTGACCTGATCCGGATCGGCCGGGACCACATCAGCCTGGACAACCCGATCGACGACGAGGGCGAGACCTCGCTGGGCGACCTGATCGCGGCCGAGACCGCGCCGGGGCCGGACCAGCTGGTCGCGGACGCGTCGGACCGCTCGGGCCTGTTCAGCCTGGTCGACCAGCTCGACCCGCGGTCGGCGGACGTGATCCGGCGCCGCTACGGACTGCACGACGGCCGTCAGGCGAAACTGGCGGACATCGGCGCCGTGCACGGCATCTCGGCCGAGCGGGTCCGCCAGATCGAGCGGGAGGCACTCAGCCGGCTACGGCTGCTCGCCGACCCGACCCTGGCCGCCTGACCCGATAGGTAGCGGCCGACAGGTATGAGCTGACAGCACGAACCAATCGAACCCCACCACAGAACCCCCGGCGCCGCCCTCCCGGCCCGGGGGTTCTGCTGTGCCTAGTGCCAAAAGCCTGGTGCCTAGGGCAGCTTGATCCAGGCTTCTACCGGCAGGTGGACCGGTCAGGCCGTTGTGTTCCAGTGGTCGATCAGGGCCGGCAGCTCGGCGAGGCGGTGGATGGTGGCGTCCGGGGTGCCCTCGGTGTGGCCGATCTGGTTCGCCGGGATGGCGCTGTGCGGGATGTGCACCGCCCGCATCCCCACGTTCTGAGCGCCCCAGACGTCGTCGAACAGCCGGTCACCGACGAACAAGCAACGCCCGGGCTCCGTCTCGCCGGCAGCTCGCATCGCGGCCAGGAACGCCTCCGGGTGCGGCTTGGTCCACGGCACCTCGCTGGTGTAGACCGCGCCGTCGATGAGCTCGAGCACGCCGTCGCGGGCGAAGATGTCCTCGTGCCGCCGGCGCGACCAGATGGTGTTCGACAGCACGCCCAGCTTGAGGCCGCGGTCGCGCAGCTCCCCCAGCGTCTCGAGGGCGTCCGGCTCGAGCTCGGTGTGCGGGTGCCACTGCCGCTCGTACTCCGCCAGCGCGGCCGGCGACATCACCACCTCGGCCAGGAGGCACACCTCGTCCAGCGTGCTGCTGCGGTGCTCGTCGCGCGAGCGGAGCCAGACCGACTCCTCGGCGGCGACCAGCCGGGCGGCGAGCTCGTCGGCCCGGGCGTCGTCGATCAACTCCGCCACGGACCGCCAGACGGTGTACAGGTCGATGGTGTGCCAGGTGGCCAGGGTGCCGCCCCAGTCGAACAGGACGGTCTCGATGCGTTCGGTCTTCACGTTCGTCACGGCGCAAAGGTTGCCAGATGGCTCCGACAATCTCCTTCGGTTATCCGCTCACGCGGGCAAGCTGCTTGCGCTTCGCGAGCCAGACGATGGCTGCGCCGTAGAACGCGAGGCAGGGGATGTCGGTCGCCAGTAGGGTCCACGGAGCGCCGCCCTGGTCGGCCCAGCCGTCCAACTGGCCGAGAGCCGCAGGCACCAAGAAGGCAGCCAGGTTGTTCACGGTGTGCAGGGCGATGCCGGCCTCCAGACCGCCGGTCCGGATGGTCAGCCAGCCCATCAGCATCGCGAACAGGAAGATGTCTGCCATCGCCCAGCCGGTATAGCCGTGCGCGGTGACGAACAACGCGCTGCTGACCACCAAGGCCGGCCACGGCGAGCGCAGTACGAGCTTGAGGCGGTGGGTGAAGGTGTTGCCGTCGGTGTTGTCGGGTCCGTAGGCGCCGATCGCCTGGACCAGCCAGCCACGGAATGCGAACTCCTCGCCTGCTGCCTGGAACGGGACCAGTAGCAGGATGACCAGGGCCGGGACGATGAAGGAGCCGATGCCTACCCAGGAGCCGTCGTCGGAGGTGCTGGAGTCGGCCGCGGGGAAGAGTGCGTCTGCCGCCAGGCCTAGCGAGTAGGAGAGCACGATGTAACCGAGCGCGGGGAGGCTGCAGAGCAGCAGCCAGCGCCAGCGGATCCGGTTGAGTACGGATGCCAGGCTCCAGGCGGGACGGCGCTGCACGAGCCAGGCGGAGAACGCGACGACCGGTGTGAGGACGGCGAGGAGCGCCAGGTTGATGGCGATGTCCTCGGTGGGGTTCGGGAAGAAGGAGGTGTCCTGGGGCTCCGGGACGTCGCCGGTGATCAGGCCGTGCGCGATCTCCCAGGCGATCAGAATCCCGATCGACGCCAGCAGGGCTGCGCCGATCACCACGAGGGTGTCGACCAGGGGTCGCCACCAGGTGTGCTTGTAGTTGCGCGCCAGCCGGTGGTACGGCGTACCAGGTGGTGCCGGAATCGCCCGAGGCTCAGCCGGCCGCATCCCGTACGGCATCTGCCCGTACGGCGCCGGCCCATTCGGCGGATACGGACCAGGCTGCTGCCCGTACGGCGGATAAGGCCCCGGCGGCTGCTGGTACGGCGGATACGGTGCCGGCGGCTGTCCATAAGGCGGCGGCTGCTGCGGAGACCACGTCGGAGGCTGCTGCCCGTACGGCGGCGGCTGCTGCGGCGACCAGCCCGGAGGAGGCGGGGGCTGGGGTGGGGACCAGTGCGGCTGCTCCGGCTGGTTGGGGG
>NZ_DASRXP010000239.1:0-7209 GCF_035687465.1 Kribbella sp. | reverse complement strand
GGGGGTGGTGGGTGGTTTCTGCATTTTCATAGTTATCTGCTGACCGGTGAGCGGGGTGCTGTGCTGGTCGATACCGGGATCGGGCCGGCTGGTGGCGAAGCAGCTGAGTGGCTGGGGACTGTTGGGCGGCTGCCGCGGTTGCTGGAGTCGGCTGGGGTCGAGCCGGGTGAGATCGAGACGGTGATCATGACGCATATTCATCTGGATCATGTGGGGTGGAACACGGAAGCTCAGGAGCCACGGTTCCGCAACGCGACGTATGTGGTGCAGCAGGCGGAGCTGGATCATGCGGTGGGCAGTGCGACGTACGAGATGCTGGTGCGGCCGGTGGTGGAGGCGGGGCAGGTTCGGGCGGTTGCTGGCGATGCCGAGTTGAGCGATGGATTGCGGCTGCTGGCGACTCCGGGACATACGCCGGGGCATCAGTGCGTGGTGACGGATCGCGCTGTGCTTGGGGGTGATGTATTGGTTCATCCTGCGCAGGCGCGGTGGCCTGAGCTCACCTATGTCTACGAGCGCGACCCCGTCGTTGCGCTGACCTCTAGGCGCGAGATCCTTGCCTTGGCCGCCGCCACTGGGATCCCCATCGCAGCGGCCCATCCCCATGCCGCCCTCACCTCTGACGCAGTGCCGCTTCCCACCCCCACCAACGGCTCAGAGCCCTGCCCGGTCCACCGCCTCTAACACCGAGCACTGTCCCGGACGTTCAGCGGTAGCCGGTGATGTTGGCTGGTTTGCCGGGGTCTTGGACTTCGACGATGTAGCGCCAGGCGTCGGGGCGGCTGCCGTCCAGGTCGGTGAAGCCGAAGATCCTGGCCAGTTCGCCGCTGGAGACGGACTTGCCGTTCCAGCGTGCGACGTCGGGGTCCGCGGCGAGGGCGGCGACAGCGCGGCCGACGTACGACGGGCTCTCGGAGATGGCGAAGTGCGGGATCGCCTTGGTCGCGTCCTGCCAGTTCTCCTCGGTGACGCCGAACCCGTCGAGCATCGCCTCCGAACGCAACCACCCCGGCGTCAGCAGGACCGCCGCCGCGCCGTACTGCTCGAGTTCGTGCGCCAACGCGAACGCCATCCGGCTCACGGCACCCTTCGCCACGTCGTAGAAGAAGGAGACGCGGTAGTTGGTCGCGTTGTACTCGTTGGTGCCGTCCGTCATCTCGACGACCAGTCCGCCCGGCGACTTGATCAGCAGCGGCAGCGCGAAGTGACTCGTGATCGCGTGCGTCTCCACCCCGAGCCGCAAAAGCCGCAACCCTTTGTCGAGCGACGATTCCCAGGCGGTCTTGTCCCATTCCGGCTCACTCGCTTGACCCCAGATGTCGTTGACGAGGACATGTAGGGCACCTTCCTCACGCTCGATCCGGGCCACTAACTCACGGACCTCCTCAGGCGACGTGTGATCAACCTGTACTGCGATGCCGCGGCCGCCCGCCGCGTCGACCAGTTCCGCGGTCTCGTCGATCGTCTCCGGGCGATTCATCTCGGACCGTTGCGCCCGAGTGGTCCGCCCAGTCACGTACACAGTCGCTCCCGCAGCGCCCAGTTGCACCGCGATCCCCCGCCCAGCGGCCCGGCTGCCGCCGGTCACCAAGGCAACTTTGCCCGCCAACGCCTTCTCGCCGGCAGGCAACTGCCCACCCTCTGATCCACTCACGCTCCCCAGCTCCCTTCAAGAACTATCCATACATCGTACGATTTAGTACCATACGACGTATGATTAATGCTGGCAAGCCGAGTCCTGGTCGTTCCGGACGACCGCGGTCGGGAGAGGAACGGCTCAGCCGGGAGGCGATCCTCACCGCCGCGCTGCGGATCGTGGACGACGAGGGCATCGACGCGATGACGATGCGGCGGCTCGCCTCCACGCTCGGCGTGAACCCGATGTCGATCTATCACCACCTGCCGAACAAGGCTGCGGTGTTCGCCGGCCTGGCCGAACTGGTGTTCGCCGAATTGGACCTGGCCGATCCTGGCGACGACGTGCCCTGGCAGGACCAACTGAAGAGCGCGGCACTCGCCTACCGCGGCGCCTTGCGCGCACATCCCAACCTGGCCCTGCAGGTCCTGTCGGATACGTCCGCGGTCTCGGACGTCGTGGTCGTCACGGTCGAACCGTTCTACCGGGCGCTGGACCGCGCCGGCCTGCCGCCGCGGCAGATCTTCGAATCGGTGAACACGATCATCGACTTCATCCACGGCTTCATGCTCGGCGAGGTAGCCGTCCGGGCCGAGACCTTCGAACTCGCGCCCGACCTGCTCGAACGGGTCAGCCGGCTACCGCCAGGCAAGGCACCTACGCTGACGCGCGTGGTCCAGGCGCTCGGCCCGGAGGGCCTTCACTACGACTTCGACTCGGGCTTCGAGTCCGGAATCACCGTGCTGGTCAAAGGAATCGAAGGCTTGTGACGGGAGATGGCGACGCCGATCAGACAGAGCGCGCCACCGAGGTACGCCATCGAGGCCGGGGTTTCATCGAGTAGCAGCCAGGCCAGGAAGATGGTCAGGGGCGGGACCAGGTACGTCGTGGCGCCCATCCGGCCGGCGCTCGTCCGCGCCAGGGCGTAAGCCCAGGTGGTGAAGGCGAGAGCGGTCGGGAACGCACCGAGGAACACGATCCACCAGATCGTCGAAGCCTTCGCGTCACCCGTCTCCCGGATCAACGCGGGCGCGAACGGCAGGCAGCTGATCGCGCCGATCGTGCAGGCCAGCCAGGTCACTTCGAGCGCGGGCAACCGGCCGAGCAACGGCTTCTGGGCGACCACCCCGACGGCGTACGCGATCGCGGCCACCACACAAAGGATCACTCCCCAGGTCTCGGCCTTGCCCTCGGAGGAGGAGGTGCCGATCAGGACGACTCCGCCGAAGGCCGCGATACTGCCGATCACGAGTTGGCGCGGGAATCCTTCTCCCAGCAACAGGCCGGCGAGTAGCGCGATCAGGAGCGGTCCGACGTTGACCAGCATCGCCGCGGTGCCGGCGTCGAGGCGCTGCTCGGCCTCGTTCAGCGCGACGTTGTAGACGCCGAACCACAACAGGCCGCAGATCAGCAACAGCTTCCAGTCGCCCTTCGCGGGCCAGCGTCGCGGGCGGGTGAAGAGCAGCGCGCCGAGCAGCAGGCTGCCGACGAGCAGCCGGCCGAGCGACAACGCACCGGCCGAGAACTCATGCCCGACATGCCGGATCGCCACGAAAGCCGAAGCCCAGAGCACCACAGTCACAGCTGCGGCGCCGGCAGCGAGCAAGCCCTGGCGTCCATCGGTCGTCGTCACAACCTGACGGTAGACGCCCGACACTTCGCCCGACACCGAATTGTCGCCCCGTCATCCGAGGGCAAAACAGATCCGAGGGCATAACAGCCAGCCGCCCCGCATGGCTGCAGCAGACTGAGGCTAGGTGACCTCCTTGGTTTCCAGTTCGTCGGTGGCTGATGGTGGAGGCAGGGCAACGGGAGTGATCAGGGCGGTCAGGAGCACCGGGACGGTGAGTGCCGCGATCAGGACCGGCAGGGTGAACCACACCAAGCCCAGCGCGAAGTTGGCGTAGACCACGACCGCGAACACATCGGAGAAGAACCCCGACACCGACGTGACTGTCGCTCGCGCCGGACCTGTGATGGAGTCCTGTAGACGAGCCTCCGCGACGATGATGACAAGTTGCATCACGCCGTAGCCGACTGCGATCGGCACGAAGCCCAGCGCAGTACCGCTGAGCGCACCCCAGGCGAGCAGTCCCGCCGTCAGCGCCAGCCCGACCGCCAGGATCGATGCTCGCAGCTTGTACGCCGGACCCGCGAGCGCACCGCCGATCGCCTGCGCTGCGACCGTACCGGCGATCAGCAGCGGGACCAACGTGTTCGAGGCTCCGGTCTCCCTGGCCAGCAGAGGGAAGTACTCGTCGAAGACCAGGAACCCGCCCAGCAGCGCGACGAGCGCGACCGCCTTCCGGACCGTACGGCTGGTCACCGCCTCGGTCAGACCCGACCGCAGCATCAGTGCATACCGTCCGAGCGGTCCGCGCCCGGTATCTGACTCCACCTCCAGCGTTTCGTCGGCCGTGGCGACCCGACTCGCCTCCGGCAGTGACAGCGCGACAACTGCTTGCGCAAGGCAACTAAGCACGCTGACGACACCGACCAGCACGTAGCCGCCGGACTGGTACAGCGGAGCCGCCACTGCCGTCGCCGCCAGGTTGAGAACCAGAGCTGCCGCTTTGGCCCTGCCGATCAATCCCGCGTACTTGCTGGTCGACCCGCGCGCGGCCAACTCGTCGTACACGAGGGCTTCGAAGGTCCCGGAGATCAGCGCGGAGCTGGCTCCCCAGAGGACGAAGCCCAGCGCGAACCCGGCGTACGAGGGAACGAGGATCCAGCTGGCGTAGCCCAGCCCGCCCACCAGCGAGCCGAACACCAGCAGTCTCCGACGGGAGAACGTGTCCGCCCAGGCGCCGGACGGCACCTCGAGCACGAACGAAGTCGTCGACCAGATGATGAACAGCGTCGAGACCTCCGACGCCGACAACCCGTGATCCGTGAAGAGCAGCTGATACAGCGGATACAACGGGATGAAGTCCTGCAGCGCCGCATACGCGACGATGCGGGCCGAAAGGTTAGGACGTCAAAGGTGCGGGCTCGAGCGTGTCATACCTCAGAAGATATCCGCGAAGTCACCGATCCAACAGGTCTTTTATCCCGGGTGTGGACAAGTGCAGGACCTGGTAGCGGGTGCCTGGCACGATTTCCGGCTCGCCGCTCCACAGGGTGAAGTGCACGATCTCCCACCGCGTCGGATCGACCGCGATGGCGGAGCTGTGCACGCCCGGCATCGCCGCTCTCTGCCGCAGCGTCTCCAGTGCCTCGCCCACCGGCTCTGCCGGATCCACCTCGGCCGGCAGTTGCCAGGCGTGTTTGGTTGCCGCGACGGCGGGCTGATCGACCTCCGGTCCGCGGAGCGTCTCGACCCCGGTCCAGTGCCGCACGTTCGGGCGGCCGAACGACTGGCAGATCGCGGTGAAGAACCCGCCACCCCACAGGAACCGGCCCATCGCCTCCGGTTCGTTCCAGAGATAGAAGGGCGAGTACTGGTTCGCGATCGCACCGTTCGCCTGGTCCTGGACCAGGAAGGCCTTCAGCCCGAGCCCGTCGAAGTCGTCCATCCGCCGGCCGGTCGTCTCTACCCGACGCCGAATGATGCCCATGTCGTAGTCCGCCGGCAACGTGATCTCGTACTGCATCGCGTACATGCCCCGCCCTCTCCCTCGACTGCCGAACATACTAGTAGGTACAGAGGGCACGGGGTCAACAAAATGAGGGGCGGTGAAAGGTCACATCCGTCAGGGTTGAGGTATGAGCGAGAGGGTCTGGGCGAAGTTGCCTGCAGGCAGTGAGGATGCGCTGGGCGGGCTGAACGCGTCCGAATTGCAGTCGTTGCTGCTGGAGATGAGCCGCACGAGGGCGGCCGCCGTGACGCCCGCGCGGGTGATCGACAGGTGGCGGAACGATCGGTTCGTGCAGCCGTCGGTCACGGATCCGCGCCGGCTGGTGCGGACGCAGGCCGACCTGTGGGAGCGGCTGCCTGCGCGGTTCGAGGGGGTCGAACTCTCGCCGCTCACTCCACTCGGCACTTGCTCGGCCGTCGCCACGGTCAACCAGAACAAGGTCGTCAGCACGATCCGCAACACCGAGGTCGCGAGCGATCCGACGAACGAGCTCGCGGTCGAAGCCGCCGTACGACGTCGGGCCGGCCAGGCGCGGGTGGATCTTGCGGCCTGTCAGCGGGTGGTTCGCGCCCAGGCGGTCGATGCACCGGGGATGTTCGCGCACTTCCAGTTGTTCGCGTTGGTGTCGAGTGCGCGGGATACCGGTTCGGGACGCGTCGAGGCCGAGATGCTGCTGGACCACCTTGGCTTCTGGTACGACGTACTGGGTGAGCGCGCGCGGTTCACCTTCACCACGTTCGCGGCCGGCGCAGTACGGGAGCGGATCGACGACACCGTTCGGCCGGGACTGAAGGTGGAGTTCGCCGAGGACCCGGCGCGGACCCAGGGATCGAACTACTACGCCGGTACTGCGCTGGCGATCGGCGCGGGTGATTCCGAACTCGGAGACGGCGGGTTCACCCGCTGGACCGCCGAACTGCTGGGCGATGCGAAGGAACGTTGCCTGATCTCGTGTGTCTCCACCGAGCGGCTGACCGCGATCAGTCCCGGAGTTTGAGCAAAGCCGCATCGGTCGGTGAGAAACCGCAGGCCTTGACGTAGAAATCGGCGAGATGCGGTTCGTAGTCCACATGGAGCCACTCGCAACCAGCGGCCTTCGCCTCGGCAGCGGCGGCGAGGACAAGTTGTCTGCCGATGCCCCGGCGGCCGTGCTCCGGATGGACCGCGGTGTCGAGGACGAACGCGTGCGCACCACCATCCCAGCACACCTGGACGAACCCGATCAACCGATCGTTGCTGAAGGCACCCACCCAGGTGAGTGCGTGGCGCTCCAACCGGGCCTGCCAGGGCTGGACTTCGACCGACGACTCGAAGGCCAGCGCATGCAGCTCGGACAGGCCGGCGTCGTCGACCGGGAAACGCACCTTGATCTCCACAGCCACGAGCCGATCGGTCATGCGGTCACCCTAGGCGCCGGCCACCGTGAGCGACCATCCCGAGGCTAGCTTCCATCGGAGGCCGGGTGATCCCAGCCGGAGACGAACCAGTGGGTTGCTCCAGTGGCTGGATCGTACGACGGCCTGCTGATGGTGCCGATGTTGCCGCCATAGACGTGGATCCCGACGGTGGGCTCGTCCCCCACGGCCGCAACGGCGTGGACGTCGTCGTCGGTCGTACAGCACACGGTGACTTGCCCGCGCTCCCACACGTGCTCTCCGGCCGGCGTCAAGGCTCTGGCGGCCGCGGAAGCAGCGGGCTTCAGGTAGCGGATCTCGCGTTCGGCTCCCGCGTAGATTCCGACGACACCCCAGGTCTCGTGGCCGTGCACGGGTGTTCGTTGACCTACGTTCCAGACCACGGAAGCGAGTGACCAGCTGTCGTCGGGAGCGATGTAGAGCGGGTACGTCACGTGGCGCTCTGACGATGGACGGATGACCTCCAGTGGAAGTCGGTGGCCGCTGGCAAGCAGAGCAGACAGCATCGGCGCAACCCGCTGCGTGATCTCGTACTGGTCGTCGCTGCTGCTGACCACGAGACCCACCTCGTCGATGAAGG
>NZ_DASRXP010000238.1:0-14822 GCF_035687465.1 Kribbella sp. | reverse complement strand
CTCGCCTACTCTCGGTGGAAATTCCCGGCGAGGCGGCTCTGCGAGCTCTACCCTCAGGTGGCATGGCGCATGCTGTGGGAGTGCGGTTGCCCTTCGAGAAGGTTCCGGTCGGGGTGAAAGCCTGGGTGGGCCGGGTGCTGGGCTCCTCGGTCGCCTCTGCCACCACGCAGCAGGGCGGGTTCTCCCCCGGCGTCGCCGCGCGCCTCATCACCACCTCCGGCCGGCGTGCCTTCGTCAAGGCGGTCGGCTCCTCGCTGAACCCGGACACGCCGCGCCTGTTCCGCAACGAGATCGCCGTCATGCAAGGCCTCGCTTCGTTGCCCTACGCACCACTCCTGTACGACGTGTACGACGACGGGGACTGGGTGGCTCTCCTGCTCGAGGACATCGACGGCTACCTGCCACCGCATCCGTGGCATCCCCATGACGCCGCTAGGGTGCTCGATGCCCTGGCGGAGCTGACCGAGGCTCTACAGCCGTCACCGTGGCCGGATGCGCCGGTCGCAGCTGTGCGGAGCCAGGGGTTCCTGAGCCGGTGGGACGACGTGATCGCCGACGGGACCGCAGTACCGGAGTGGGTTGCCGGGCGGGAGCAGGAGCTGGCCGAGTTGGCTCGTACCGGGTTGGCCGCGTTAGCGAAGGGCGACGGGCTCGCCCACTGGGATCTGCGAGCCGACCACCTGCTGATGACCGAGGACCGGGTCGTGTTGATCGACTGGGCTCATGCCGCCGTCGCCGCGCCCTGGGCCGACACCGTGATCCTGCACGCCGACATGCGCGGCGCGGTGGAGTTGCCGGAGCTACCGGACGACGACGGCATCACCGGCTTCCTGGCAGGCATCGCAGGCGGCCTCTGGTGGGGCAGCGACCAGCCACCCCCGCCAGGACTCCCGACCCTCCGCCCCTGGCAACGAGACCACGCCCTGGCCCACCTCGACTGGCTCCGCGAACGTCTGGGCTGATGCCGGTGACCGGCATCAGCCCAGGCGTGGCCCGCCTAGCTGTCTACTCGGAGCACGGTTGAGCCGGAGCCGTCGGCGCCGTCTGTGTAGAGGAGTTGGCCTAGGTAGCGGGTGCCTGCGGTGAGGCCGGTCCAGGTTGCAGTGACATTTGCTTGCCCTGCGGCTTGGACCGGCTGGGTTGCGGGGGTTGCGGTCAGGTTGCCGGTGGATGTTGCGAGCTCCCAGTGGTTCAGCTTGACCGCTTGCTCGTCGGCTCCGGCGAACAGGTCGACATAGACGTCGTAGGAACCACCCGCGGGCTTCGGCAGGTTCGCCTCTTCCTCTGCCGAACCACCGGTGCTGCTGGCCAGCAGAGCCGTAGTACCGGACTTGTAGACGAAGACGTCCACGTCCGTACCGGCCGGGTAGTCCGTGTCGAAGGTTGAGAAGCGCGCGTACTTCGTTCCCGCCGGCACGTTGACCGTGAACTTGGCGACGTGCTCGTTGGCGGCCGGATTCGCGGTCGGGAAGGACGTGCCACCCGGGTTCTTCAGTACGGCGTCGTTGGTGCTGGCCGCGGTCAGCCCGCTCACCGAGGTCTGCAGCGAACCGGTGTAGCCCGAGGTGATCGGGACCTGCACAGAGCCACTAGTACCGGTGCCGTTGACCTGCACCGGAGCCTTGACCGTCAGCGGCCGGATCGCCAGCGTGCTGCCCACCGTGTGCCGGCTGGACTTCCAGTTCAGCTTGCCGAACGAGTACTGCTCCAGCGGCGCACCGTTGTGCTGGAAGGTAACGCTGTACGTCGCAGTCCGGCCCGGCAGCACCACCAGGAGCTTGGGAGTGACAGTCACCTTGAAGCCGGTGAGGCCCTCCACCTGCGGGAAGTACACCTCCGGCAGCTTCCCGACGTTGCGCACGGTCCGCTTGACCGTCTGCTTGCCGGCCAGATCCCCGACCGCGATGGTCGGGTAGTTCAGGTCGCTCGGGTCGATCTTGCCCTTCGCACACAGCTCGTGCGTCGCGGCGACCTGGCCGGAACCGCAGACGAACTTGGCCCAGTCGTCGTACGACGAGTCGTAGACCAGGCCCGGGTCCATCGCCCGCTTCGCCTGGACCTCGCCCGCGCCGTACCCGAAGGGGTTGCCCGCGGAACCCGAGTCGTTCTTGATCGGGTCGCCGTCAGTGTCGAGGTTCGTGCCGGTGGTGAGCAGCGCGGACTTGATCGCCATCGGGGACCAGGTCGGGTACTTGCTCTTCAGTACTGCGGCCGCGCCGGCGATGTGCGGCGACGCCATCGAAGTACCGCTCATGAACGCGTACTGACCACCGGCGGCGCTGAACGCACTGGTCGCGGCCAGGACGTTGGTCCCCGGAGCCATGATGTCCGGCTTGAGCAGATCGCCGTTGCCGGCCAGCGAGGGACCGCGGCTGGACGTAGTGGCGACCTTGGGCGCGTTCACCCGAACCGTCTGCGCCGCACCGATCTGGGCGGTCGGACTCGTGGTGCTCTCGACGTAGGCCTTCACCTCAGGGCCAGCCACGTGGTCCAGGTGCACAGTCGGCACCGAGTGCAGGTCGGAATCCAGCGAGCTCGCAGTCGGGTTGACCAGGATGAGGCCGACACCCCCCGCGTTCTTCACCTGCAGGCTCTTGTCGACCCGGGCGCTGACGCCGCGGTCGCAGACCACGATCTTGCCCGTCACCTTGGCGGGGTCGAGCGTGCCCGGCATGCAGAGCACGAGGTTGGTCGGGTTCGCGCCGGGCAGGCCGGCGTCCTTGGCCAGCACCACCGGGGTCGACGGGGTTCCGGCGCCGATGCCCGCACCGGTGTAGGACTTGCCGTTCCCCAGCGTGACCGTGGTCTGGACCTCACGGTCATGGGTGCCATTGGCAACAGTCGTCACCCACGGGTAGTTCTTGCCGACGGTGCTGACGCCCGGGCCGGTGTTGCCGGCGCTCGTCGCCACGAAAACCCCCGCCTTGGCAGCGCGGAGGAAGGCCAGGCCGGTCGCGTTCACGAAGGTCGAACCGGAGCCGGAGATCGAGTAGTTGATCACGTCCACGCCGTCCGCGACCGCGGCGTCGATGCCCGCCACGATGTCCGCGTCCGTGCCGCTGCCGCCACCACTCGCGTCGACTGCCCAGAGCACCTTGTAGATCGCCAGCCGGGCCTGCGGCGCGATGCCCGAGCCCTTGCCGTAGTCGCGTCCGAGGACGGACATGTCGACGCCGTAGTTGCCGGCCGCAGTACTGGCCGTGTGGGTGCCGTGGCCGCCGTAGTCGCGAGGTGAGGTGTACTCCTCGGGGATCGGCCGGTTGCCGATGCCGGCGTTGAAGTACCGGGCGCCGATCACCTTGTTGTTACAGGCAACGGGCTCCTCGGTGCCGACCTGGCAGGTGCCCTTCCACTTCTTCTTGATCAACGCATCCGACGCCTTGGTCGTCTTGAGCGGCGCGAAGCTGGCCCGCTCGGGGACGTACCCGGAGTCGATCATCCCGATGATCACGCCGTCGCCGGCCTTGTCGATGCCACCCGCCTGCTGCCAGGCGCCACCCTTGCCGGACATCCCGATGTACCGCGGCGTGTCGACGGTGTCCTGGTGCTGGATCTCGCTCGGCTCCACGCTCTTCACGCCGGAGGTCTTGGCCAGCTTGGTGGCCTCGTCGTGCGACATCTGCGCCGAGAACCCGGCGTACGTGTAGTTGTAGTCGTACAGCTTCCGCGCGTCCGGGATCTGGTTCAGCACCTCGGTGCGCTCGCGGGCCAGGTGCTTGACGTACGAGACCACCTGGGTCGCAGTACTGAGCAGCTTGCTGCCGGGTGCCACTGTGGTGGCGGGCAGGCCGGCGATGTCACCGGCGTACTCCGCGACGGGCGAGTCGTCGAGCTGCACCAGGTACGCGCCGGTCTGTGACTCCTTGACCTGGGGGTCGGCCTGTCCCGGAGTGGTGTCCGCGCTCTGCTTCACCGACGGGTCGGTGGCGGTGGTCGAGGCGGTGGCGTGGTTGCCGAGGGCGATCACCAGAGCGGTGGCCGACACGGCTGCGACGGCGAGCACGGTGATGCGACGGGCGGGAGCTGGCACGGAGTTCCTCCAGGCTGGACGGAGCTGGGTGGAGCTTGGGGTTGCGAGGTGACGGCCACCCACACCACCCCCGCGGTGATCGGCGTCACGAGGGCCCGAGTATGCCGTCACCCCGCCGCGATGTCACGCTCACACCACCCCGTGTCACCAACATTCCGGGTCCGCGCGAGACCGGACCGGAGTACGGGGGTGTTCAGGCGGTTTGGTGGTGACTGGGGCTCGCTGCTAGTCTGTTTCTTCGCGCGTGTGCGTTGGTATTCACCCGTGCACGCACTGCATCAACTTTCCTGTATCGACCGCAAACTCCTGATCGAGGCTCTGCTCAGTGGCGAACATCAAGTCCCAGATCAAGCGCAACCGCCAGAACGAGGCTGCGCGACTTCGCAACAAGTCAGTGAAGTCGACCCTCAAGACGGCTGTTCGCCGCTTCCGTGAGGCTGCCGACGCCGGCGACTCCACGAAGGCGCAGGAGCAGGCCCGGGTTGCCGCGCGCCTGCTCGACAAGGCTGCCAGCAAGGGCGTCATCCACGCCAACCAGGCTGCGAACCGGAAGTCGTCCATCTTCAAGAAGGCCGCTTCCCTCTGACCACGCCTTGACGATCGGCCCCACTTAGTAGTTGAACCGGGCCGATCGTTTTTGCGTGCCCAGAAGAAGTACCTCTAGCGGCGGCCGTGGGCTCGGCTGACGGTGATGACCATCCGTTCCAGCGCGTAGCCGGCGTCACCCGAGGCGCCTTTGACGTCCGCATCGGCCTGAGCAACCGCCTTGATCGCGGCCGCCAGCCCACCGGCCGTCCACCCGCGGGCCTGCTGCTTGAGCGTCTTCAGCTTCCACGGCGGTACGCCGACCTCGCGGGCCAGGTCTGCTTCCCGCAGCCCGCTGGGCGCACTCGTGTACTTCGCCAGTCCACGCAATCCACCCGCCATCGCGCTGGTGACGAGAACCGCCGCGACCCCGCAGTCCAGAGCCCAGCGCAACTGTTCCAGCGCCGGCTCGGTCCGCCCCGCGATCGCCGCATCCGCCACCGCGAAGCTGGTCACCTCCGCCCGCCCACCGAAGTACTGGCTGATCAGTTCCTGGGTGATCGGCTTGCCGCCCGAGTCCGACACCAACTGCGAACACGCTCCCGCGAGAGCCCGCAGATCGTGCCCGACGGCGTCCACCAGAGCAGTGGCCGCTCGCTCGTCGATCCCGCCGCCGAGCAGCCGGATCTCACCGACCACGAACTGGGGCAGCTCCCACGTCTTCGGCGCGGTCGCGACCACCTCGTTGACCGAGGCCTTCCGCAGTTTGTCGAGGACGGCCTTGCCCTTCTGGCCGCCGGAATGCACCAGCACCACCAGCACGTCGTCCGAGGTCGCGCCCGCGTAGTCGATGAGATGCGGAACCATCTCGGCCGGCAGGTTCTCCAGCAGCCGCAGTACCAGCACTCGCTCGGCCGCGAACAAGGACGGGCCGGTCAGCTCCGCGAACACCCCGACGTCGAGGTCTCCGCCGTTGATCTCGGTCACCTCGACACCATCGGAGCTTGCCGCCTCCTTGGAGACAGCCGCGATCGCGGACCGGACGGCACGGTCGGCCAGGAACGTCTCCGAACCGGTGACGAGCAGCACATCGCCGAGCTTGGGCGCGGAATTCTTTCGAGCAGCCATAACGCGGCCCAGCATCCCACGCTCCACCGACAACTTCACGGCGACGGGCCTTCGGTGGTCATCGCGAGGCGTCCGCCGGTTCCTTCGGTGCCGTCGGTCCTGAGGATGGCGACCGAGCCCGCGGTGTCGGTCCTCGCGACGGCCATTCCTTGGCGGGACAGCAGTTCGAGGGTGCGCGGAGCCGGGTGACCGTAGTCGTTGTCGATGCCGACGGAGATCACCGCGAGCCGCGCGCCGGTCGCGGCGATGAACGCCTGCTCCTGGTTGCCCGAACCGTGGTGCGGAACCTTCAACACGTCCGCTCTGAGGTCGGCGCCGCTGGCAACAATCGCTCGCTGCGACTCAGGCTCGAGATCGCCCGTCAGCAGCATCCGCAGGCCGGACACCTCGACCATCATCGCGATACTCGCGTTGTTCTCCGGCGACCCCTCCTCCGTCGGGGACGCAGCAGGCGCGGTAGTCGCCGCAGACCGACGTGGCGGGGCGGAGACAGCCGGTGTAGACCCTGCGGATTGAGGGAGTGCGGGGACTTTGGCCGGCCAGAGGGTGGTCCAGGTGACTGGGCCTACGACTCGTTGCTCTCGGAAGGCGACCGTGCGGACCGGGATGTCGTGGGCAGCCGCCAGTTCCGTCACTCGGCGGTACTCGGCGGCCGGCGACGAGTACGGCGTCACCTCGATCTCGTCGACCCTCCTTCCACTCAGCACACCTGCGATCCCGCCCGCATGATCCGCATGGAAGTGACTCAGCACGAGGACCGGCACGTAGTCGATCTCCAACTCCCGCAGACACCGATCCATGGCGGCCGGTTCGGGACCCGTGTCAATGACCACCGCAGCCCCCGGCCCGACCCGCACCACCAACCCGTCGCCTTGTCCGACATCACAAGCCACCATCAGCCAGTCCACCGGCGGCCAACCGATGGGTCCGACAGGTCGCAGGACGACGAGAGCCAGCAGCAGGACGGCGAGAACCATCGCGATCGGGCGGGCCAGGATCCTATGAAGCCCCACCACGAGCACGAGACAGAGCAGAGTCAGTACTGCGACTCCGACAACTGTCGCCGGCCAGGCGTTGGCGGCGCCGGGCAGGTCCGCACCTTCCTGGGCGATGAGGATGATCCATCGAGCGGGCCACCCTGCCAGCCATCCCGCGAGGCGGGCCAGGTCCGCACTCAGCAGCGCGACCCCGGCCGCTCCGAATCCGAGGATCGTCGCCGGACCGACAGCCGGACCAGCCAGCAGGTTGGCGCCGACCGCGACCAACGAGACCTCGCCGGACAACCACGCCACAACCGGCGTACATGCGATCTGCGCAGCCAGCGGACACGAGATCGCTTCGGCCAACCGCATCGGCATCCACACCGCGAGCGCATCCCGCCACCCCGGTCCGAGCAGCACAATCCCGGCCGTCGCCAGCACGGACAGGGCGAAGCCGGCCGACCGCGCCAGCGACGTATCGAGCAACAGCAGCGCGATCACCGCGAAGGACAGGCTCCGCACCGCTCGCCGCTTCCCGCCCCCACCGGTCATGGCAGCCAGCGCGACCAGCCCCATCGCGGCGGCCCGCAGCACACTCGGCTGTGGTCGCGCGAGCACCACGAACACGACCACCATCACCAGCCCGACCACCGTCAACCCGCGCGCCCGCACCCCGAGCAGCCTGGCGAGCGGGAGGACGAAGGCGAGGAGCAGCGTCAGGTTGGTGCCCGACACGGCCGACAAGTGCGTGAGGCCGGTGACTTTGAAGTCCTCGACGAGGTCAGGCGGGAGAGCCGATTCGTCGCCCATGACGAGCGCCGGCACCAGACCGCGGACAGCCTCTGGTTCGCCGGCCACCGATTCACGAAGACCTGCTCTGACCCGCTCGGCCGCGCGCAGCCACCACGCCGGCTCGTCCAATGCCTTGGGGACGGCCCTGGCTGACAACATCGCGGCCACATCGGATCCGGCTTCCACCGCGCCGAGTCGACCACTCGCCTCGACATGCTGACCAAAGCGAACGTGCTGCCACTCCGGGGAGCCGATCACCAGGACCGGGGTTCGCACCCTGGTCGTTCTCCCCCGGCCGGTCACCTCCTCGACTGTCGCTTTCACCACGACGTAGGGCGGGCGCCGATTCCCGGTGCCGGCGCGAACCGCCGGATCGCCGTCGATCTTCAGCCGCACTTTCACCGCGGCCCCCGCCGACGCCAAGTCCGGCACCGGCCCGGACCGCAGCATTTGCACCTGCAGGGCCGCCGCCAACGCCATCCCGACAACCACAACCGCCACCCCGACGACCGTGACGATCGCACCGGCCCAGGAACGACCCCTGTTACGGAAGAACAGAATCGCGATGAGGGCGGCCACTGCTCCGGCCACCACGAGACCGACGACCGGTGCCTGGGCAGTCAGAACAACAGCAGTCAGCCAGCCGGCCGCCGCCGGCAACAGCAACCGCAGATCCCACCGTTCATCAGCCGCCTCCGGCTCAGACTCGGACATGGGGTTTCAGCGATTCGAATTTCTTGTCGCCGACGCCTGAGACCTCCTGGAGTTCGTCGATGCTGGTGAAGCGGCCGTGTTCGGTTCGGTAGTCGATGATTCGCTGGGCCAGGACCGGTCCGACTCCCGGCAGGTTCTCGAGCTGGGATAGGGACGCGGTATTCAGATCGACTGGAGCAGTCGACGACGAGCCGGGAGTCACCGGCGCTGATGGAGGCAGCCCCGGTTGGGCGCCTGGTTGACCAACGATGATCTGTTCGCCGTCGGTGACCTGGCGGGCGAGGTTCAGTCCGCCCAGGTCCACCCCGGGCAGGGCTCCACCTGCGGCGGCGACCACGTCCGCTACCCGGGAGCCGACCTTGGTCCGCACCAATCCTGGCCGACGGACCTTGCCGGCCACATGGACGACAAGCGTCGTCTGCGCCGCAGGTGATGGGGACGGCGACGGCGCCGCGACCGGTGAGCCGGAGACGATCCCGGCCGACGGGCGAGCGTCTGGAACCACCTCCGGCCGCGAGCGCAGTACGGAGCATCCGGCCCAGAGCAGACCGATGGCCAACACGAGCGCGACCACCAGAACATGGCGTGGCGAGAGCGACCACCGACTACCCCGCAAGCGCTCGGGCATGACCGCTTCAGGAATCCATCCACCGCGCACCTCTTCCTCCAGCTCCTCGGCTGCCGGCCCTTCAACTGCCGACTCCGCGGGCGTCGCGGCTCTGAGCCGGGCCAAGGCATGCTGGCGGTCGGCCTGATCCGGCGCTGGAGAACGGCGTGACAACTTCACGCCAGAGAAAGTACGAGCCTGAGCCGAGCTGCCCAGAAAACCTTCGAGCCTGTGGAGAAGTCGGCACAGGGGCGGCTGAGCGAGCCGGAGAGGTCAGCGAGGCGCGACGACTACGGCGAGCATGCCGGGGCCGACGTGGGCCCCGATGACGGCGCCTACCTCCCGGAGGACGATCTCCTCCGCCTGGGGAAGGCGCTCGGCGAGGCCGTCGGCCAAGGTGTGCGCTTTGTCGATGTTCGCCAGGTGATGCACGGCAACCTGCACCGGACCGTCACCCGCACGCTGCACCGCGATATCGGCCAGCCTCGCGATCGCCCGGCTCGACGTCCGGACCTTCTCCAGCGGCACGATCCGCCCACCGTTGATCGTGAGCAGCGGCTTGACGGCCAGCGCAGTACCGAGCAGGGCTTGGGCAGCGCCGATGCGGCCGCCACGCCTGAGGTACTCAAGCGTGTCCACATAGAAGTACGCCGACACAGCGGCCATCCGGGCACGCGCGGCCGCCTCCACCTCAGCCTGCGAGGCCCCGTCAGCCGCTGCGGCCGCCGCAGCAAGCACCGGAAACCCCAACCCCATCCCGAGCGACCGCGAGTCGACCACCCGGACGGGCACAGGTGACTCCTTCGCGCCGATCATGGCGGCCTCGAAGGTGCCGGACATGTCCCCGGACAGATGGATGGAGACGATCGACTCGGCCCCGTCCGCGGCACACCGGGCATAGGTGTCGGCGAACGACTGCGGTGCCGGCCTGCTGGTCGAGACCGGGGTGAACGTCTTCAGCGCCTCGGCGACGGCATCCGCGCTGGTCGCGCCGTCGTCGTACGAGATCCCGCCGATCACTACCTGCAGCGGGACGACGGTCAGCGGGTGCCGGAGCACCTCGTGCGTCGACAGACCCGCGGTGGAGTCGGTGACGACGTGCACGCGGGCTGACATGCAGCGAGGTTACCGGACAGTTTTCGTCGGCGCCTGGTGTCAGACTCCGAAGAATGAAGGAGACCAGCGAGGAAGTCACCGGACTGCAACAGCTGCTGGAAGCGGCGTACGGGCGCTCGACGCAGCATCTCAAGAACATCATCACCGACCAGCGACGACTGAACGCGGAGGAGCTGACCCAGGTCCTGACCGGCATGTGCACGCTCAACCTGGCCACCGTGACCGCGGGTGGCGAGCCACGGATCAGCGCGGTCGACGGCCATTTCCTGCACGCGCGCTGGGTGTTCACCACCTCGGGCTCAGCGGCCAAGGCGCGGCAGCTGAAGGCCAGGCCGGCAGCGAGCATCTCGTATGTCGACGGCGAGCGGGTCGGGATCTTCAGCCACGGACAGGTCGAGGTCCTCACGCCGGAGCATCCCGACTTCGCCGAGATCGAGGAGCACCTGGTGGCGCACTACGGGAGCTCGCCGTCGAGCTGGGCCGACGACATCGTCTATTACCGGCTCCAGCCGACGTGGATGGTCGGCTACGCCTTCGACAAGCCCGCGGTGCTCGCGGACAGCCAGAAACACCACAGCTAGAAAAGACCGCGGCGAGATGGCGGCCAACCCCTCCGGTGGCCTCCATCTCGCCGTTTGCTGACTCCCCCTGGTTGTCAGCCCAGTGACCTATTTGCTCCCCCCGGGGAGCCCCAGCGGTTGACCCACCGGCAGGTGACCAGACCTGTCGGCTTTCCCGTGTCAACCGGGCCGGCACTCGTCCCCTGTGTCGTGTGCCCGGCCACCGCTGGGACCCCGCCCCGGGTCCGGTGCCCTGACGGAACACGGCACCCGGTGTGAGGTAGGACAGATCCACACGCTGCAGCACTCCGGAGATCTCGACAGCTGTCCGGCGCCCCCACCGTTCCGCCGTCGGATGCCCTCCGCGTCGCCTGCACCGGGCTCGAAGTGTTTTCCGGCAGTCCGGCGTGCCGCGTTTCCCTGTTCACGGCCACCGCCCCCATTCCCTGCCTTTGAAGCCGAGCCCGGCTTCGGATCTCTGTCTCGTGCGACCTGCCCTACGACCTCAATACTGGTTCCGACAGGTATGTCAGGACGAGGCAGGAAACCCGGCAGCTTCCCGGCAGCTTCAGAAAAGGCGCGTCAGGTAAGAGCGGTCAGTACGTCGTCCGCCAACCGCCGGACGGACTCCGCAGGATCGGGCTCGGGCCAACCGGGGGCCACTGAGGCGCTTTCGCAGGACTCCTGGAGCACTGCCCACGCCGTGGGGAGCATGGGGGGATCCATGGTGCGCTGCCAGGCGAGCAGTTGCCCGCAGAGCCTGTCGGCCTCCTCGGACTGCCCGTCCGCGTGCAGCACCGCGACAGCCTCAGGCAGCACATCCAGCAGATAGACGACCCGTCCCTCGACCAGCAGGCGGCCCACCGCGTCCTTGATCGCGGCCCGCGCCACGGTGAGATTCCCCGATCGCCGGGCCACGCGGCTCCGATACAGCATCACGAGGTAGTCGAAGTAGCCCCGGTGACCCCGGATGTCCGCGTCAGCCTCGTCCAGCAGCGCCTGGGCCTCGTCGTACCGGCCCTCCTGGAACTCGACCATCGCCAGGCAGCCGGCCACCTTGGTCCGCTCCGGATCGTCCGAGGCCTGACTCTCCCGGGCCAGCTCCGCCCAGCGACGGGCCTCCGCCAGGTTGCCCAGCTCCAGGTCGACCCGGCTGAGCGCGAGATACGCGATCTCGTCGGGGTACACCTCCGGGTTGGCCAGCGCGGCCTCCCAAGCGAGCAGCAACTCCTTGGCCTCCGGCAGCCGTCCCCAGCGCGCCAGAGCAAGACCACAGATCGCCTGGACCGTCGCGGACCGCTGCACGTTGCCGTGCTCGCGTGCGTCGGCCACCAGCGTCGGGATCTCCGCCAGGCTGACCGTGTCCAGCAGCAGCGAGCCGGAAGAGACCCAGCCGCCCCGTGCCATCAGGCCCATCTCCGACTCGGGCGAGATCAGGGTCCGCGCCTCGCCGTAGTGCACGCGGGCCGCGCGGACGTCACCGGTCAGGTTCGACAACCTGCCGGCGATGGCATGCAGCATGCCGCTGACTTCCTTGTCCTCCACGTTGTCGGCGCACTCCGCGGCCCACCGGATGCCGCTCTGCGCAACGCTCGCCTGGTACTGCCAGGCAATCCGGAACCCGAGCACGATCTGCGCGGCGATGTCCCACTGGCCCAGCTCGGCCGCCCGCTCCAGGGCTACTTCAAAGGTGGCCGAGTTCGCATTGGCCGCGCGATACCGGCGGTCGCGGTCCGGGCTCGCCCACGCTCCCTCGAGACTGCCCACGTACGTCGAGCACCAGGCGACCGTGCGATCGCGGAACTCGATCAGGTCCTCGCCCTGCGACGACAGTCCGGCGTACGCATGCTCACGGATCGTCTCGAGCATCTTGTAGCGAGCGCCGTACAGCTGCTCGAACTCCAGCACCGGCTGCAGCAGCGACTTGTCCACCAGTTCGGCCAGCAGCATCGGCACGTCAGCTGCCTCGATCGGCAGACCCGTGCAGACGCCGACCACCGCATCCAGAGTGAACGGCGACCCCAGCATCGAAGCGCGGTAGAGCAGTTGCCGCGCCGGATCGGACAGCGCGTCCACACTCCAGGCGATCGTGTCCGCCAGCGTCCGCTGATGCGGCGCCCCGAACCGCCGCGGCCCCGACAGCAGCCGGAACCGGTCGTCCAGCGCAGCCAGGATCGTCTCCACCGACAACGACCCGGCCCGCGCGGCCGCGAGCTCCAAAGCCAGTGGCAACCCGTCCAGCCGCTGGCAGAGCCGAGCCACGAGCGCCGAGTTCTCCGGAGTCAGCTTGAAGTCAGGGCGAACCCGGGCCGCTCGCCGGCAGAACATCTCGACCGCCGGACTCGCCGCGATCTCGTCCAGGTCCCTGTCGTTCGCCGGTACGCCGAGCACCTGGACCCGGCGTACGACCTCATCCGGCAGGCCGAGGGGGATCCGCGAAGTCACCAGTACGCCGACCCCGGGGAAACTGCGGACCATCCGGTTCGCGACTGTGGCCACGCCGTCGAGAACGTGCTCGGCGTTGTCCTCCACGATCACCAAGTCACCCGGCTTCCGGCCGGACAACACGTCGTCGAGGTCCGAAGTACCGGGTGCGGTGCCGAACGCGTCGAGGATGGCAGACGGTACTGCGGCATCGCGCTGCACTGTGGTCAGATCCACGACGACCACCGTGGTATCCGCACCCGAGAAGCGGTCCGCCGCGGCCAGCGCGAGCTCTGTCTTCCCGACCCCACCCGGCCCGACCAGAGTCACCAGCCGGTTCTGCCGCAGGAGTTGCTCCAGCTCCAGCAGCTCCGACTCACGACCGACCAGGCCGTCGGGAATCGGACGGGTCCCGCGCCAGCGCAACCCGGTCGGGGCAGGATCGGCCACCGCGATGACCGGGCGGACCGACGCATGGCCGGCCGCGGCCAGGAACTTGCCCGCGTCACCATCGCGCAGGCCGAGGCCCTCGGCGAGCAGCCGGACGGAATCCTTCCGGGGACGGGCCACCCGGCCCGCCTCGAGCTCACGGATCGTCCGCACACTCAGTCCGGCGCGATCGGCCAACTCCTCCTGGGAGAGCCCTGCCTGGACCCGCAAGTCGAGCAGGAGATCGGCAAACCCAGCCCGTCCCTCAGCCCGGCCATCCGCGTCCGACAAGTCCCGTCACCCCTTCAGAGCCTCATCTGTACCCCGCACAACATAGCGTGACAGCTGCTCGGATAACGGACGCACCCGGTGACCGCACTCCGGGACGCGGACCCACCACGGATCGGACAGATCACCGGCGAATTGGTTGAAAAACGCACGAGAGCGCAAATTGCTGACGCCGCAAGAATGCCATTGCCTGCACCGGAACAGAACAGGCGAGCACCGGAACAGAACAGTTCAGGCGCTGACCCGGACCGCCTCGGGTTCATTGGCGACGGCGTACAGGGAAAGCACGCCGTCCCACTCCTGGATCCGCGCGCTGGTGACCGCGCGGCCGGAGTCGGCGTTCAGCAGGCTGCCGTCGCAGATGGTCCGGGTGGCCCGGACCAGGAACTCGGTACCGAGCCCCAGCCAGTGGTCCCGCAGGGTGTCGAGGGCTGCCATGTCTGGTATTCAAGCGGAGACGTGTTTCGCGTGCGTAACACAAGGCGCAACATCGCGATAAGTCACCAAAATGCCAAAAGCGTTGTTACCGGGTAGTCCTTTAACCCGGCAACCAGGAAAGCCGGACCTGTCGCTGCGGATTGTCCACGTTGGTGTCGACCAGACAGATCGACTGCCAGGTGCCGAGCATCATCCGCCCGTCCAGGACCGGCACCGACGCGTACGGCGGGATCAACGCGGGCACCACGTGATCCCGGCCGTGCCCGGGCGAGCCGTGCCGGTGCCGCCAGTCGAAGTCGCGCGGCAGCAACTGCTCGAGCACGGCCAGCAGGTCCGTATCGCTGCCCGCTCCCGTCTCCAGGATCGCCAGCCCGGCGGTCGCGTGCGGCACGAACAGGTGCAGCATCCCGTCGCCCTGGGCCTGATGGGCCTCAGCGGCGACGAACTGCTCACACAGGCTCGTCAGATCGAAGACAACCTCGCGCGACCCGGTCCCGACATCGATCAGCTCTGAACGCATCCGTGCAGCGTCTCAGGCCGGGACGATGTTGACCAACTTGGGCGCGCGGACGATCACCTTGCGGATGCCGCGACCGTCCAGCGCCTTCTGGACCGCCTCGGACGCCAGGGCCAGCTGCTCCAGGTCGGCCTCGGTCACGTCCGGCGAGACCTCCAGCCGCTCCTTCACCTTGCCCGCGATCTGGACCACGCAGGTGACGGTGTCCTCGACCAGCAGTGCCGGGTCGACCTTGGGCCAGCCGGCTTTGGCGACGGTCGGCTCGTGGCCCAGG
>NZ_DASRXP010000237.1:0-2425 GCF_035687465.1 Kribbella sp. | reverse complement strand
ATCCCGGCATCCGCGCGCTGTCATCCGAGGACTTGATGGCCGACCCCGCCGTCGACATCGTCCTCAACCTCACCATCCCGGCCGCGCACGCCCCGGTCCACCAGGCCGCTCTCCAGGCAGGCAAGCACACATACGGCGAGAAGCCGCTGGCTGTCGATCGCGCGGAGGCCGAGCCGCTGCTCAAGCTCGCCGCCGCGAACAACCTGCGGATCGGTTGCGCTCCCGACACCGTCCTCGGTACCGGGACCCAGACCGCACGAGCCGCGTTGGACCGCGGCGACATCGGCGTACCGACTGCTGCGACGGCCTTCATGGTCACGCCGGGGCACGAGCTGTGGCACCCCGCGCCGGAGTTCTACTACCAGCCCGGCGGCGGTCCGCTGCTCGACATGGGTCCGTACTACGTGACGAGCCTGGTGACCCTGCTCGGTCCCGTACGGCGAGTGACGGGGCGAGCCGGGCGATCCCAGGAGCAGCGGAAGATCCACACCGGACCTCGAGCCGGCGAGACCTTCCCGGTCGAGATCCCGACCCACGTGACCGGAATCCTGGAGCACGAGTCGGGTGCCCTGACCACGTTGCTGATGTCGTTCGACGTCTGGGCGGCGCGGCTGCCGCGGATCGAGGTGTACGGCACCGAAGGCAGCCTGTCCGTGCCCGACCCGAACGGCTTCGAGGGCAAGGTGGAGATCGCGACCGCAACCAACCGCGACTGGACGGAAATCCCAGTGGCCGGTGGGTACGCCGGAGCCGGACGCGGTGTGGGTGTGGCCGACATGGCGCGCGCCATCCGCAGCGGCGGACCTCACCGGGCTGATGGAGCACTCGCCTACCACGTGCTCGACGTGATGGAGTCCCTGCTCGAGTCGGCCGCCAAGGACCAGTCGGTGGACGTGGCGAGCACAGTCGAGCGGCCGGCCGCCGTACCGTTGGGGGCGTCTCCCGAAACCGCCTGACCGGGCGCTGAGACCTGTCCCACGCCGCCACGCGGCGGTAAGTGTCGCTGGGGCTCGGTAGACTGGCACTCGGAACTCAGGAGTGCCAGGGCTGACGTGGGAGAGAGGGTGGTGCGCGTGCTGGACGAACGCAAACTCGACGTGCTCCGCGCCATCGTCGAGGACTACGTCGCCACCCACGAGCCGGTCGGCTCCAAGACGCTGGTGGATCGGCACAATCTCGGCGTCTCCCCGGCGACCGTGCGTAACGACATGGCCGCGCTGGAGGAGGAGGGGTACATCACCCAGCCGCACACCAGCGCGGGCCGGATCCCGACCGACGCCGGCTACCGGTTGTTCGTGGACAAGCTGAGCACGGTCAAGTCGCTGTCCCCGGCCGAGAAGAAGGCGATCACCTCCTTCCTGGCCGGCGCGGTCGATCTGGACGACGTGGTACGCCGTACCGTCCGGCTGCTCGCGCAGATCACCCGGCAGGTCGCGATCGTGCAGTACCCGACGCTGACCCGGTCCAGCGTGCGGCACATCGAGGTGGTCACGATGACGCCCCGGCGGCTGCTGCTGGTCCTGATCACCAGTACCGGCCGGGTCGAGCAGCGGATCGTGGAGACGCAGCACGACGTCGACGAGCACCTGATCGCGGACCTGCGCTCCCGGCTGAACACGGCGCTCACCGGCCAGCGGATGACCGACGCGGCGACCTCGCTCGCCAGCCTGACCGAGACCTTCGCGCCGAACGACCGGCCACTGGTCGCGGCGATCGTGACGACGCTGCTGGAGGCCTTCACCGACGAGGGCGAGCAGCGGATCGCGGTCGGCGGCGCGGCCAACCTGACCCGGTACGGCGACGACTTCGACCGCAATGTGAAGCCGGTGCTGGAAGCGCTCGAGGAGCACGTGATCCTGCTCAAGCTGCTCGGCGAGGCGACCAATCCGCAGACCCTGACGGTCCGGATCGGCCACGAGAACCCGTACGAGGGGCTGGCCACCACCTCCGTGGTGGCGACCGGCTACGGCTCGAAGTCGGAGGCGCTGGCCACTCTGGGCATCGTCGGCCCGACCCACATGGACTATCCCAGCACGATGGGCGCGGTCCGCGCCGTCGCGCGCTACGTCAGCCAGATCCTGGCCGACTCATGATGACGACACACACCGACATTTGGTCTGGAGTATGAGCACCGATTACTACGCCGTCCTCGGCGTCAGCCGTGACGCGTCCGCGGACGAGATCAAGAAGGCCTACCGCAAGCTGGCCCGCCAGTACCACCCGGACGTGAACGACTCCGAGGACGCGCACCACAAGTTCCAGGAGATCGGCCGCGCCTTCCAGGTGCTGAGCGACCCACAGAAGCGGCAGATGCACGATCTCGGCGGTGACCCGTTCGCCACCGGTCCCGGTGCCGGGGCGGGCGCGGGCTTCGGTCAGGCCTTCACTTTCACCGACATCATGGACGCGTTCTTCGGCCAGACCG
>NZ_DASRXP010000236.1:0-31807 GCF_035687465.1 Kribbella sp. | reverse complement strand
CGGCGCTCAGCTTTCACGCTGTGCGCTTTCACCCCGCCTCGCTTGCCATGTGCGCTTTGGGCAGCTGTGTGGGGGAGCGGCGGAAGGTTAGGAAGGCTCTGTTGTTGGCTCGCCAGTCTTCTGTGGCTAGGAGGTTGGCGGTGCGGGCGTGGTGGAGTACTGCGCGGCTGCCTACTCTTGCCCAGGGCAAGGGGGTGGAGCGGCGACCTTGGTGGGTGCGCAGGACGATTGGCTGGGTGTCGTCGAGGTAGTCGTCGGGATCGACTTCGACGAGAACCATGCCGTTCGGCCGGACCAGTTCCGCGCAACGCCGGAGTAACAGTTCGGGCGCGCCGCCGATGCCTATGTTGCCGTCCATCAGCAGGACGCTTCCCCAACGGCCCTCGCCGGGCAGCGGTTCCTGCACCGGCCGCCGCAAGGCCGGCGCTCCACGTTTGGTGGTCAAAAGTACTGCCTGAGCAGAGATATCCACCCCGAGCGCAGGAATCCCACGCTCCGCCAGAGCCGTCACGATCCGCCCCGGACCGCAGCCGATGTCGAGCACCGGACCTTCGCAGCGACTCAACGCCAGCCGGTCCACGTCGTCCGCCGGCGCTCTCCACCGATCTACTTCGGACAATGACGGAACAGCCTGTCCATCGGTGCCGGTAGCAACGACCTGCGTCCCACCGAGCGCCTTCTCGAAGAGCAGTCCCGGATGCGCCGAGTGATGCAGCCGCCGGTGCAACCGCGAGACCCGCAACGACGGGTATCGAGCCGCGATCACCGCCGCGTCCAGAGGCGTATCCAGGTCGCGCAAAGTCGGCAGCAACAGCACCCGATAACCGAGTTGCTCGAGCCTGTAAAGCTGGTCGGCACCGGTGTGATCAGTCGACATCGGTACGCCGACAAGCGCCCGGCGGTCCGGCTTGCGCAGACCGAGACACCAGTAGCCGCCGTCCTCGGTCAACCCCAGGACGGCGTCGTGCTCCGCCCAGTCGATCTCGAGAAGTTCCGGTGTCACCTGCGGGGTGTCCATCCCGATCAGCATCATTGGCGCACCGGCGTACGCGTCCTCGAAGGCGGCCGCGATTCTCTCGTCGAGACCATCACCTCGCTGTGGCACCACGACGAACCCGGCCGGCAGCCAAGGGCCGGGATCCCCATCCAGCGCGACGACGGACCGGCGTACGGACGTGTCCTGGACTGCGGCGAGTGTGTCGCTGAGGCAGGCACGGGCGAGGGCGGCGGCCTCGGACGGGGTGAACTCGGTCTGCAGACGCGTCTTCACCCGCCCCGGCACCGGCTGCTTCGCGATCACAATCACCGTCGCGGCCGTCACGGTGTTCATGCGGAGAGCACCTTCGTCATGTCCTTGACCGCCCGGGCCGCGCCGAGCGGCGTACCGGTGACTTTGGAGCGGCCCGAGCGCGGCAGGTAGTCGACGTCGACCTCCGCGATCCGCCAGCCGGCGTCGGCCGCTCTGACGACTGTCTCCAGCGGATAACCCGATCGCCGGTCCGTCAACTGCAGGCCGAGTAGGGCTTCGCGGCGGGCCGCGCGCATTGGTCCGAGGTCGCGCAACCGTACGCCGGTCCGCCGGCGGATCCGCCGCGACAGTTCAGCGTTGGCGACCCGGAGATGCCACGGCCACGCATCCCGGGAGATCGGCCTTCGCCTGCCGAGCATCAGGTCGATCTGCCCGGCCAAGACGGGTGCGGTGACCCGGACCAGTTGCTGTGGATCCAACGAGGCATCCGCATCGAGGAACGCGACCACTTGTGCCGTGGAGGCTTCCAGGCCGGCGTGGCAGGCGGCACCGTACCCGCGAAGGTCGCACCGCACCACCGTGGCGCCGAGCCCGGCTGCGATCTCGGGCGAGCCGTCGGTGGAACCGTTGTCGACGACAACGGCCCGTACGCCGGCAGGTAGCCGGTCGAGCACCCAGGGCAGGGCGGATGCCTCGTTAAGGCAGGGGAGGATGAGATCGACTTCGGCTGGGGACACTCTTCGACGGTAGGGAAGATCCTGGCGCTGCCGGGGTGGAATGCGGATACGGCTCGCTTACGGCCGCCTCCGGACCGCTGCTGGTGGCGCCCGGGCGAGGTGGGAAGATCTACGCTCGTTCCGTGGCTACTCGTGTACTCGTGGTGGACGACGACCCGACGGTGTCGAACGTCGTTTCGGCTTATCTGACCAAGGCTGGCTACGACGCCCGCGTGGTCGCCGACGGACTGGCGGCGGTCGAGGTCTGGCAGCAGTGGAAGCCCTCGGTGGTCGTGCTGGACGTGATGCTGCCCGGGCTTTCCGGCCTGGAGGTGTTGCGGCGCATGCGCGCGGCGGACGACGGGGCTGCGGTGATCATGCTCTCGGCGCGTGGCGAGGAAGAGGATCGCTTGGTCGGGCTCGAGGTCGGCGCGGACGACTATGTGGTCAAGCCGTTCAGCCCGCGCGAGCTGACGCTGCGGGTGCAGGCGATGCTGCGGCGCGAGGAGCGGCTGGGCGGGCTGGATCTCACGCCGACCAAGCTGAGTGCGGGGCCGATCACAGTCGACACCGCGGCGCGGACCGCCTTCCTTTCGGGGACCGAGCTCGCGTTGACGCATCGTGAGTTCGACCTGCTGGCGTTCCTGGTGGCGCATCCGGGCAAGGCATACACGAAGGCGGAGTTGCTCCGCCGCGTTTGGGGCTGGGACTTCGGCGACTCGTCGACCGTGACGGTGCACGTCCGCCGGCTGCGGGAGAAGATCGAGCTCGATCCCTCCGATCCCCGGCTGGTGCTGACCGTTCCGCGCACCGGCTATCGCTTCGCGGGGGAGGCCGAATGAACCGCGACACGTTCACGATCCTCGCGTACACCGCTCTCTGGACGCTGCTGGTCGCCTTGGTCGGTGCGTTCATCCTCTGGCGGTTCCGCCGCCGCTCCCTGCGCGTCACGATGATCGTCGTCGGGATCGTGCCGATGGCGGCCGCGCTGGCCGCGGTACTGCAGAGCGTCCAAGCCATGTTCATCTCCACGCACGACTCCTGGGTGGTGCTCTGGGCGCTGGCGTTCTCGGCCCTGCTCGGCCTGGCGATGTCCGTGCTGCTCGGGCACTGGATCAGCGTCGGCTCGCGGGATGTCGGCCGGCGCCTGCGCCACCTCGGGACGTCGTACGAGCCGGTCGTGGGCTCGACTGGCAGCGTGCCGGCCGAACTGGCCGCGCTCACCGACGAACTGGAGCTGACGCGGCAACGACTGGCTGCCTCCCGCGAACGCGAGCGCGCCCTGGAAGCCAGCCGACGCGAACTGGTCGCCTTCATGTCCCACGACCTCCGTACTCCGCTCGCCGGGCTGCGGGCGGTCTCCGAGGGACTGGAGGACGGGGTGATCGACGATGTGCCGGGCGCCTTGCGCCAGATGCGGACGACCGTGGATCGGATGACCGGGTTGGTGGACGATCTGTTCGAGTTGTCCCGGTTGTCCGCTGCGCCGCCGCCGCGACGGCGTTCGGCGGTCAGCCTGCGGGAGCTCGCCGAGGATGTCGCGGGGGAGACCTGCGAGCATGCGCGATCGGAAGGTGTCACGCTGACGGTGGCGACACCGGACGACGACGATCGGCTTGCCGTCGATGGAGACGCCGATGAGCTGACGCGTGCGGTGACGAACCTGGTGGGCAACGCGATCCGCCATACCGAGCCGGGCGGGACCGTCAAGCTGGCGGTGGACCGGGAGGTCGACGGGCGGGTGCGACTCGCCGTGACAGACGGCTGCGGCGGCATCCCGGACGACGATCTGGAGCGCGTGTTCGACATCGGCTGGCGCGGCGACGAACAACGCACCCCGGCCAACGGCTCCGGGTCAAGCGGCGGCGGCCTGGGACTCGCGATCGCCCGAGGCGTGGTCGAGTCCCACGCAGGCAGCATCGCCGTCACCAACATCGACGGCGGCTGCGCCTTCGAAATCGAACTCCCCCCAGTGCCGGTCAACTCCTGAGCAGATCGGCGATCCCACTGCTGAGGTCGTACGGCTCTCCTACCGTTTGTGTGGGTGGTTGAGCGTGGACACCTATCTCACCCCAGGAGTCAATAGGCGGCGAATGAACGCCGCGGCCGACCACCCACTGGCTGGTCATCGCGGCGGCTCAGATGCGCACTCCCCGAAACCGCCCCGGAATCCGGCCAGCCGACGACCCGGCCAGCCGACGACCCGGCCAGCCGACGGCCCAGCGACCCGGCGACCCGGCCGCTGCCGGGTCGTTCGACCGATAGCGGTCTGTAGGGCGCTATCGGCCGCAGAGCCCGGCATCGGCCGGGGAGCGCTACCGGCCGCTGCCGACTCGTTCGACCGATAACGACCTGTAGAGCGCTATCCACCGCGAAGCCCGGCATCGGCCCTGGCCGGTGCGCGCCTGGTCCGCCTGGCGGTGCACGTGGACCGCCAGGTGATGCACGTGGATCGCCAGGTGATGCACGGGGACCATCGGGGTGGATCGCAGCCCGTGGGTGCGCCGTGCGGATCGGTGATCGGGTGGGCGCTTAGACAGAACCAGGTCGCCAGTTCTTGTCCGAAACCAGCTCGCCGACAACCAGTGGACCGACCGATCCGGGTGCCGTCTCGACCGGGAACCACCTGCACCTGTGGTCAATCCTCCCAGCGGCTCCGGGACAGCTGCGTCCTTCCCCTGGTCGAGGTGCTGGGGGTCAAGAGTCGAGCTCGCTCGATCCCCGCAGGGGACGCCGAAGGCGCTCTTGATGCCCGGCACCTCGACTGGCACACTTCCGCAGCCCGGCGACGCGAACCACCCACACCTATGACCCGCGAACCACCCACACCTATGACCCCGCGAACCACCCGGCGCCCCAGCCGGACCAACCACCCTCACGTCAACCCACCCATCCACACCCCGTCAGAAGGCGGCCGAATGAACGTACTCCGGCTTCCACCCAAGCTCGTCCCGGATCCGCTGCGATGACGCGGTGATATGCCGAACATCGCCGAGCCGATAAGCCCCAGTCACCACCGGCCCCGGCCCGCCGTACGCCCGAGCCAACTCCTCCGCGATCTCCCCAATAGTCCGAACCACCCCACTTCCCACGTTATAAGCAACAAACCCCGCCTCTTGTCCATGCGCCGCCCGCCCCGCCTCGTCCGCCTGCCCGGCTCCCGCCGCCCTCCCGCGCCCTTGTTTTATTGCGTTTGTGGCGGTTGTTACTGCGGTTGCTATGTCGTGGACGTGGATGAAGTCCCGGCGTTGGTGGCCGTCTTCGAAGACTTGTGGGGACTCGCCTCGGTCGAGGGCTGAGCGGAAGAGGGCGGCGACTCCGGCGTACGGCGTGTTGCGAGGCATGCCGGGTCCGTAGACGTTGTGGAAGCGCATCGCCGCGACCCGCCCACCTGTTTCCCGCGCCCAGCCGGCGGCGAGGTGTTCGCCGTTCAACTTGCTGGCGGCATACGTGTTGCGCGGATCGGGTGCCGCTGACTCGTGCACCAGCCCAGGGCGGAGTTGCTCGCCGCAGTGCGGGCAGGGTGGTTCGAAACGACCGCGCTCCAGGTCTTCCACTCGGCGCGGACCAGGTGCGACCACCCCATGCCGGTCGCACTCGTAGTGTCCTTCGCCGTAGATCACCATCGAGCTCGCGTAGACCAGGTTCTGCACCTTTCGGCGACCCATAGCCCGCAGGAGGACCGCAGTACCGAGGCTGTTGCTGGACACGTAGTCGTCGATGTCGTCGAGATCAACACCGAGCCCGACCTTCGCCGCCAGATGGACAACCACCTCGACGCCGCTCAGCGCCTCGTCCATCGCCGCGCCGTCCCGGACGTCGCCCACGATCAGGTTGTCCACCTCCGGCGGTCCTTGATGCACATCCGACCGGAGCGAGTCGAACACCCTGACTTCATGGCCCTCAGCAACAAGCTGCCTGTGCACGTGCTGCCCGATGAACCCGGCCCCACCAGTGACAAGGACCTTCACCAGAGATCCGCCGCGGCCGTGCCGTCCAGCGAGTGGCGGCAGGTGCAGTCCGCGTCTGGCTTCGGGAGTTGGCCGATCACGTCGGCAAGCAGGGACTTCAGGCGCTCGATGCTGTGGCCGAAGACCTTGAACACCTCGGCCTGCGTGACCCCATCGCCGCTGGTGATCCCCGCATCGTGGTCGGTGACCACAGCAATCGACGTGTAGCAGAGCGCCAGTTCCCGGGCGATCGTTGCCTCCGGTACGCCGGTCATCCCGACCACCGACCACCCCTGCGCCGCATGCCACTGGGATTCCGCCCGAGTCGAGAACCGCGGTCCGTTGATCACCACCATGGTGCCGTCGGCAATCACCTCGCCGTTGCCCACGGCAATCACGGTCCGGCGGCCGACGGCGCAGTACGGGTCGGCGGGGGAGGTGTGGACCACCGGGCGGGGCGGTCCGTCGTACAGGGTGTGTTCGCGGCCCCAGGTGCGATCGACGAACTGGTCCGGAACGACGATCGTGCCGGGGACGAGTTCCGGGCGCAGCGAACCGACAGCACACGGGCCGAGCACCTGGCGGACTCCGAGCGATCGCAGCGCCCAGAGGTTGGCGCGGTAGTTGACCAGGTGTGGCGGGAGCCGGTGGTCGGCGCCGTGCCGCGGGATGAAGGCGACCTCGCGGCCGTTCACCTCGCCCACGACAGGTGCTTCACTCGGCGCCCCGAACGGCGTCACCACCTCGACAGTCCGCGCATCCTCCAGGAACGAGTAGAAACCAGACCCACCGATCACACCGATCTCTGCCATGCTTCCGACCCTAGAAGCGCACCGCCGGCCGGCTACCCATTCCACCCACTCCGTCAGCGCTCCGTAATCGGTGGTCGAATGTGGGGGTGGACCTTTCCTGGGGGCTGGCGATCGTGGCGGTGTTGCTGCTGTTCGCCGCCTATGGGTGCTGGACCGCGGGCAGGCTCGACAAGCTGCACCACCGGGTGGCGACCGCCCGGGCCCGCCTCGACACGGAACTCGCTCGCCGGTCGGCGTTGGTGGCCGAGCTCGCCGGCAGCGGCGTATTGGATCCTGCGTCGTCGCTGCTGCTCCTGGACGCGGCACATCGCGCCCGGACCGCGACGGACGACAACGAGCGGGAACAGTGTGAGTCCGCGCTGACCCGCGCCATCCACGCGACCGGGACCGATATCGAGCCCTGGGCGGGGGAGCTCTCGCTGGCGATGCGGCGCGTCCAGCTCGCCAGGCGCTTCCACAACGACATCGTGGTGTCGACCCGCGACCTCCGTCGGCGCCGCCTGGTTAGCTGGTTCCAGCTCGCCGGCCATGCGCCGATGCCCGCCACGATCGAACTGGAGGACGGCAGTTGACCGAGACCGGGTTGATGGAGGACGAGCACACGTTCGCTGAGCAGGCGGAGAAGCACCGGCACGAGCTGCGGGTGCATTGCTACCGGATGCTCGGCTCGTACGACGACGCCGAGGACATGGTGCAGGAGACCTTCCTCCGGGCCTGGCGGAAACGGGCCGACTTCGAGGGCCGGTCCAGTTTCCGGGCGTGGTTGTACCGGATCGCCACCAACGCCTGCATCGACGACTCCCGGCGCCCGCGGCGGGTGTTGCCGCACCAGCTCGAGCCGGCGTCGTACCCGGCTGAGGCGCTGCCGGCACGGGACGACCTGCCCTGGCTGCAGCCGTTCCCGGACGTCCTGCTCAACCGGGACGACGAGCCCGATGCGGAGGTGGTCCGGCGCGAGACGATCGAGCTGGCGTTCCTGCTGGCGATCCAGCACCTGCCGGCGCGACAGCGAGCGGTGCTGATCTTCCGGGACGTGCTCGGCTGGTCCGCGAAGGAGACCGCCGAGCTGCTGGACTCCACGGTTGCCTCCGTCAACAGTGCCTTGCAGCGAGCAAGGCCGGTACTGCGGGACCACCTGCCGGAGCGGCGTACGGAATGGGCGCCGTCGAGTGATCCCACGGCCGATGAGCAGGCGTTGCTCGCGAAGTACATGGAGGCCTTCGAGCGGGCGGATCCCACGGCGCTGGCGGCGTTGATGCACGAGGACATCCGGATCACCATGCCGCCGTGGCCGTTCTGGTTCTCCGGCCGGGTGGACTGCCTGCGTTCGCTGGTCGGCAACCTCAGACCCGACGGAGAGTCCTACCGGGGCGAGTTCCAGTACCTCGTGGTGGGGGTCAACCGGCAGCCGGCGCTGGCGTCGTACCTGCGTGAGCCGGGGGAGCGGCTCTACCTACCGTTCGGCGTCGGGGTCTTCCGGATCGAGGACGGGCTGATCGCGGAGCTGACCGCCTTCCACACCACCGACTTCGGCCGCTTCGGACTTCCCGATCACTTGGCGTCGGCGTAGCACTCCACGATCGCGGTGGTGAAAGGGAAGCGGGTCGGGGTCTCGCCGAAGGTGATGCGGCCGGCGAGGTCTCCGGCGGCCTGGATGGCCGTCGCGACCTGGTCGGCCTCCTCGGCGGGGCAGTGCACGATCACCTCGTCGTGCTGGAAGAAGACGAGCTCGGCCTTGAGCGTCGCGATCGACTGCCGGAGCGCGGCCATCATCAGCAGCGCCCAGTCGGCGGCGCTGCCCTGGACGACGAAGTTCCTGGTGAACCGGCCTCTGGCTCTGGCCTGCCGGCCATCCACCTGCGGCTCGTCTGCCGGTGGACCTTCCAGGGTTGCCGCGTCCAGCGGGGATCCGGACGGCGGGCAGGTCCGGCCGAGCCACGTCCGGACCAGCTTGCCTTCCTCACCGGCACGCGCCGCGTCGTCCACGTACCCGACCGCCCGCGGGAACCGCTTCCGCAGCGCCGCCAGATTCTTCAGCCCATCACCGGACGTCTGCCCATAGATAGCACCCAGTACTGCGAGCTTCGCCATCCCGCGATCACCCGAGAACGCCTTGTCCGACACGGCCTTGTAGAGGTCGTCGGCATCGCCGGCAACCGCCATCAACGCGGGATCACGGGAGATCGCGGCAAGCACCCGTGGCTCCAGCTGGGACGCATCGGCGACGACGAGCCGCCAGCCGGGATCGGCGACCACCGCGCGGCGGATCACCTTCGGGATCTGGAGCCCGCCACCACCGTTCGTCACCCAGCGGCCCGACACCGTGCCGCCCGGCACGAACCCGGGCCGGAACCGGCCGTCGTGGACCCAGTCGTGCAGCCAGCTCCAGCCGTTCGCGGTGTAGATCCGGTAGAGCTTCTTGTACTCGATCAACGGCTCGACAGCCGGGTGATCGATGGTCTGCAACTCCCACCGCCGGGTCGACTTCAGCTCGTAGCCGGCCTGCTTGAACGCCTTCAGCACATCCGCCGGCAAATCAGGTCGCACCCGCCGCCCGAAAGCCTCCGACACCCGGTCGGCGAGCTCGGTCAACCGCCGCGGCTCACCACCACCCGCGAACCGCTCGCCGAGCAGTTCCGTCAGCAGCGCACGATGCGTCTCGGCGCTCCACGGCAGCCCGGCGCGATCCATCTCGGCGGCGATCAGCATCCCCGACGACTCCGAGGCCGTGAGCAACCGCATGCGATCCGGGTATTCCGCGTCCTGGTGCCGGCGCAGTTGGTCGGCATACACCTTCAGCAACGCCTCGAACGGCAGGGACTCCACCTCGAAGTCGAACAGCGAGGACTGCTCACCCGGCTCGGCAGCCCGCAGCGGCGGATCGGCCGGCACCGGTGCATTCGTCAAGCGAGCCCAGGCAGCCGCAGCGGAACGTGGCTCGCCGAGCCGCCCCTCATGCCCGAGCAGCAGCACCTCCGCACACTCGACGTCATAACACCGCTCCACCCGTACTCCGGCCGCCAACAGCCGCGGGTAGATCTCCGAGGTCGACCGCCACACCCACCGACTCACGTGCGGACGAGAGCCCACGGCGGCAGCGAGGTCCGGCTCATGCCGAACCTCCCCAACCGGCAAACCGTCAGGCCCCAGGGCGACCACCAGCGCCCCACCACCCCCGACCGGCCCGATCGCCCACCTCTCGTCCATGCCCGCGATCCTGCCACCCGCCACCGACAGTCAGCGTGCTCGCCGCGGGCACGGCGACCACGACGGTGGATGCTCAGCCGACGTCACCGGCCGGGGTTGGGCGGAGTTCACCGGCCGGTGACATCATCAAGAGGGACAGGAACTACAGCGGGTGACAGTGGGTGGGGATGAGGGGGATCGACTCGGGGCCGACGACGGGGAGACCGGTCGCTCAGCGGCTGGTCTCCCGGCTTCGTGCTGTCCGAACGGCGGCCGATCTCACCCGCTCGGTGCGGGCCCGGATCCTCGCCTGGGTCCTGCTGCTCACCGCGCTCGGGATGGCCGGTGCCGCAGGGACGGCGTACGTGCTGGAGCGGCAGCGGGTCGACCTGCGGATCGAACGCGCCCTGCAGCAGGAGGTCTCGGAGTTCACGGAGTTCCGGCGATCGGCGGTCGATCCGGCCGACGGCGGGCAGTTCACCAGCCTGGACCGGTTGTTCGAGGTGGCGCTGCGGCGCAACGTGGCCGACCATCACCAGACCCTCGCTGCCTACCTGCCGGATCAGACCCTTGCTCCGGTCGGCGGCACGCTCGCCCTCCATGGTGACCCCGAGTTCCGGGCGCTGGTCACCGCCAGCCCCGACGGCTCCTCGGGTTCGTACCAGTCGGCAGCCGGTCACATCAGGTACTCGACGATCCCGGTGACGGTGGGCCAGCAGCGGGGGCTGTTCGCGGTCGTCTACTTCACCGAGCCCGAACAGGCCGAGCTGACCGAGGTGTTCCAGGTCTACGCGGCGGTGGCGGTCGGTGCGCTGGCCGTGGTTGCGCTGGCAGGCTGGCTGGCGGCCGGCCGGCTGCTGCGGCCGATCCGGGACGTCCGGCAGACCGCGCAGCAGATCAGCGAGACGGACCTGGCCCGCCGGATCGTTGTCCATGGCAACGATGACGTCTCGTCGCTGGCCCGGACCTTCAACGCGATGCTCGACCGGCTCGAGGAGGCCTTCGCGACCCAGCGGCGGTTCCTCGACGACGCCGGTCACGAGCTGCGCACCCCGATCACGATCGTGCGCGGTCACCTGGAACTGCTGAACACCGCTGAGGCCGAGGAGACCGCCGAGGTGCGGGACCTGCTGCTGGACGAGCTGGACCGGATGAGCCGGTCGGTCGAGGACCTGATCGTGCTGGCGAAGTCGGAACGGCCGGACTTCCTGCGGACCGACCTGGTCGACATCGGCAAGCTGACCGACGTCGTGCTGGACAAGGCCCGCGCACTCGGTGACCGGTCCTGGCGGATCGACCGGCGGGCCGACGCCTGGGCGGTCGCCGACGGGCAACGCCTCACCCAGGCTCTGGTCCAGCTCGCGGAGAACGCCGTGAAGTTCACCCGGCCGTCGGACCAGGTGGTGATCGGCTCGTCGGCCGACGGCCACACGGTCCAGCTGTGGGTCCGCGACACGGGCCCGGGGATCGCGCCGGAGGACGCCGAGCGGATCTTCGACCGGTTCGAGCGCGGTCCGGGGGCTGCCCGGTCGGACGGCTCGGGCCTGGGCCTGGCGATCGTCCGGGCCATCGCCGAGGCGCACGGCGGCAGCGTGATCCTGGAATCGACTCCCGGGGTCGGGGCGATGTTCCTGCTGCGGATACCGCAGGCCGTCGTACCGGTGGTGGCGCGGTCGGTGGCGCAGGCGACCGCCGAGGAGGTGGTGCTGTGAGCCGGGTGCTGATCGCCGAGGACGAGGAACGGATCGCGTCGTTCGTCGCCAAGGGACTGCGGGCCAACGGCTTCACGCCCACGGTGGTCGGCGACGGCCGAACAGCGCTGGAACACGGGCTGACCGGAGAGTTCGACCTGCTGCTGCTCGATCTCGGGCTGCCGGAGCTCGACGGCTTCACCGTGCTCGGGCGGCTGCGGACGGCCGGAAGCACGATGCCGGTGGTGATCCTGACCGCGCGGAGCTCGGTCCAGGACACGGTGGCCGGGCTGGAAGGTGGAGCCGACGATTACCTGAGCAAGCCGTTCCGGTTCGAGGAGTTGCTGGCCAGGATCAGGTTGCGGCTGCGGGACGACCGCGTGGGGGAGCCGGCCACGCTGCGCTGGGGCTCGCTGGCGCTGGATCTGCGGTCGCGGTGTGCGGTGGTCGAGGGCCGGGTGGTGCCGCTGACGGCCCGGGAGTTCGTGCTGGTGGAGACGTTCCTGCGCAACGGCGGTCAGGTGCTGTCGCGGGAGATGCTGCTCAGCCGGGTCTGGGGGTTCGACTTCGACCCGAGCTCGAACGTGGTCGACGTGTACATCCGCTATCTGCGGCGCAAGCTCGGGGCGGAACGCTTCGAGACGGTGCGCGGCGCCGGATACCGGCTGGTCTAGCGCCGCGCACCGCTCCCTCCCGGGGGAGTTGGGAGGGGTCTCGGGGGCCTCAGCTGGTCAGAGGCGGCTGCACTGGTCCTGCTTGTTCCCGCCGACCCTGTTGGACTTGCCGGTCGGTGCGGGGACATTGGACTTGCACTGCAGGTTGCCGTCCACGCGGTTGTGGCTGAAGACCTGCGCGCCGCGGTTGGTGAACGACTGGACGTCGCCCTTGACCGAGGTGGACCAGAGCGACGCGGTCCGGCCCTGCTTCAGCTGGACGCTGCCGCCGACGGTGGACGCGTAGAGGTAGACGTGGGCGTGCCCCTCGGCCTGGACGTTGCCGTTCACCCGGGCGGAGCTGGTGGCCAGCCGGGCGCCTCGCTCGACCTTGAGGGTGCCCTTGACGGTGGTCCTGTTGAGGGTGCAGCTGGCGCCGGCCGGCACCCGCAGGTTGTCCACGGTGATGGCGCCGAGGGTGCCGCGACAGGTGCGTTCCTCGGCCTGGGCGGGCGGCGCGGAGAGCACGCCTGCCGCCAGCACCAGGGTGCCTGTGCCGGCCACGATGATGGAGCGCTTCATGAAGGTCCTCCGGTGTCTGGCCGGTCCTTGACGACCGACTCACAGTTCACTGTCGTGCGCCCGGATGAGACCACTGTGAGGGGTAGATGAGAGTGGCCTCATCGGACCGTCGCGGGTGTCGGAGTAGTCCAGTGGTGGGAGACTGGACTCATGTGGCGGGGGAGTGATCTGGACCCGGTGGACGGGACCAAGACCGAGCAGGTCGAGGCGTTGGTGTTGCGGCGGATCGAGCGGGGTGAGCTTTCGATCGGTTCGCGGCTTCCTTCCGAGCGGGTGCTGGCTGAGCGACTCGGGTTGAGCCGCGTCACCGTAGTACGGGCTCTGGATCAGTTGCGGGCGGACGGGGTGCTCGAGACCAAGCGGGGTTCTGGGACGCATGTCCGACCGCTTGACCGGTTGCTGGACCCCATTGCGCCGGCGTCGACCGTTACTGCAGGGGATCAGCCCGTGCTGGACCTACGGTTCGCGACCACTGCGGCTCCGCACGATGTGGCGGAGGTTGCTGCGCAGATCGTTGCGGACGGACTCCCGCAGGCGATGGGCGGTGACGGCCCGCCGCCCGGCGGATCACTAGAGCTTCGTACTGCGTTGGCGGAGCACCTCACAGCCGACGGCGTTCCGACAGAGCCGGGTCAGCTCACTCTGACTGTGGGTGCCGCAGCTGGTATCAATGCCGCACTCGCCGGGCTCGACCTCGGCCCAGGGGTAGCGATCACCGAGTCCCCGACGTACCCGGCGGCCTTTGACCTGCTCAGGCGGCACCGGCTGGACGTAGTCGGCTGGCCCGCGGGCGTCTGGGACACAGATCAGCTCGCGCACCTCTGCAGACGCCACAAGCCGAAAGTGATCTACCTGCAGGCCGACAACCACAACCCGACCGGCTTGAGCCTTCCCGCGGACCGCCGGACGGCTGTAGTCGAGCTCGCCCGCCGGTACGACGCGGTGTTGATCAGCGACGAGACCATGCGACCACTGTGGCTCTCCACAGCCGAGCAACCGGACCCACTGAGCCGCTACCCGCGAACAGTCAGTGTCGGATCGCTGAGCAAGACCGTGTGGGGCGGGCTGCGGGTGGGCTGGGTCCGGACCGGACGGCAGTTGCGGCGGCGGATCAACACCTCGGCGCAGCTGAGCATCACGTCCCCGAGTGCGCTTGACGACTTGCTGGCCCAGGCGATCCTGGGCCGCCTCGACCGGGTCATCTCGCGCCGGAAGACCCGGCTGCGGGCCAACCTCGCGGCACTGGAGTCCGGGCTGAAGACGCTCGATGGAGTCGCCTGGCCGACGCCGACCGGTGGTATGACGCTGTGGCTGGAGCTGACCGACGTCCGGGCCCGCCGCGTGCTGGAAATCGCGCGCGGTCAGGGACTGTTGCTGGGCGCCGGAGACCTCTTCACACCGGATGGCACGGACCGCCGGCACATCCGGATCCCTTTCACCGCACCCCCGGCCACTCTGCGACTGGTGGTAGCCCGCCTCGGCACCGCCTTGAACCAATCACGCTAGCGTCGGTCCAGTTGATTCGAGGTGGACTGACGGTCCGTCGGTTGTGCGGCCTACTCTTGAGGCGTGCCAAGCCGCGACCAGGAGGATGTAGTGACCGAGATCCAGAACAGCCCGCAGACCGGTACCGCGAAGGTCAAGCGTGGCATGGCGGAGATGCTCAAGGGCGGCGTGATCATGGACGTCGTCACCGCCGAGCAGGCCAAGATCGCCGAGGACGCCGGTGCCGTCGCGGTGATGGCGCTGGAGCGGGTCCCGGCCGACATCCGCGCCCAGGGCGGCGTCTCCCGGATGAGCGACCCGGACATGATCGACTCGATCATCAGCTCCGTCTCGATCCCGGTGATGGCCAAGGCCCGGATCGGGCACTTCGTCGAGGCGCAGGTGCTGCAGAGCCTCGGCGTCGACTACATCGACGAGTCCGAGGTGCTCACCCCGGCCGACTACGCGAACCACATCGACAAGTGGAACTTCACCGTTCCCTTCGTCTGTGGCGCGACCAACCTGGGCGAGGCGCTGCGCCGGATCACCGAGGGTGCGGCGATGATCCGCTCCAAGGGCGAGGCCGGTACCGGTGACGTCTCCAACGCGACCACCCACATGCGCCAGATCCGCCAGCAGCTCCGCCACCTGCAGAATCTGCCGGAGGACGAGTTGTACGTCGCGGCGAAGGAGCTGCAGGCGCCGTACGAGCTGGTGAAGGAGGTCGCACAGGCCGGCAAGCTTCCGGTCGTGCTGTTCACCGCCGGCGGCATCGCCACCCCGGCCGACGCCGCGATGATGATGCAGCTCGGTGCCGAGGGTGTGTTCGTCGGCTCCGGCATCTTCAAGTCGGGCAACCCGGCCCAGCGCGCCGAGGCGATCGTCAAGGCGACCACCTTCTACGACGACCCCGACGTACTGGCGAAGGTGTCCCGCGGTCTTGGCGAGGCCATGGTCGGCATCAACGTCGACGAGATCCCGCAGCCGCACCGCCTCGCCGAGCGCGGATGGTGACGGGACTGGACGAGCGGACGGGCCGGGAGCTGCGCGGCCTTGCCCGCGTCCTGGTGCGGTCCGGGTACGCCGATCGCGCCGCCATAACGGCAGCGTTGACCGAGGCCGTGCAGGAGGATGCCCCGTCGACAGACCCGGCCGCGTTGGTGCCGGAGCTGATCGACGAGGCCCTGGTCTCGTTAACCGAGGAGGCGACCGCCTGGCCGGACCAGACCGACACGGACCGACTCGACGCAGTACTGGCCGAGCTGGAGTCGCTGGGGCTCGTAGTGGTGCGCTACTGCGCCGACCACCACGAGGCACGTGAGGTGCTGCAGGCAGCGACCGATGCCAAGGGCCTGGTGTTCTTCACCGACACCGACGTCTGGCACGCCATCGACTTCGAGATGCTCGAGCTGAAGGTCTGGCACCCCGACACGGCGAACGTGGCACCGGGCGAGCCGTTGCTGGAGGACGTCCTGGCCCTCCTGCGAGAGCGCGACCTCCCGGCGGTCTTCGACGAGGGCCGGATCGAGGTCACGGTCGTCTGGCAGCGCCGCCCGTTCCTGGACGCAGAGGAGTAGTGAGTTGAGCAAGCCCGTGATCGGCGTGTTCGCGCTGCAGGGCAACGTGCGCGAGCACCTCGCCATGCTCACCCAGGTGGGCGTCGAGGCCCGGCCGGTACGGCGTCCCGCCGAACTGGCGGCCGTCGACGGACTGGTGCTGCCCGGTGGCGAGTCGACCACGATGGACAAGCTGGCCCGGTCGTTCGAGCTGTTCGAGCCGCTGCAGAAGCGGATCGCGGACGGGATGCCGACGTTCGGCACCTGCGCCGGGATGATCATGCTGGCGAACGAGATCACCGGCGGGATCGAGGGCCAGGAGACGCTCGGCGGACTGGACGTGACGGTCCGGCGGAATGCGTTCGGGCGGCAGGTGGACTCGTTCGAGGCGGACCTGACCTTCGCCGCGTTCGACACGCCGTACCACGCCGTGTTCATCCGGGCACCGTGGGTGGAACGGGTCGGTCGCGAGGTCGAGGTGCTCTCGACCGTGAGCTCCGGCCCCGCCAAAGGTAGGATCGTCGCCGTTCGCCACGATCGGCTGCTGGCCACGTCGTTCCATCCGGAGATGACCGGGGACGCCAGGCTGCACGGCTACTTCGCCGATCTCGTGCGTGGCGGCTAAGTCAGCAAGCAGGCGGTAGAAGGGTTGGGTTCGCGATGTCAGGCCACTCCAAATGGGCCACCACCAAGCACAAGAAGGCCGTGATCGACAGCAGGCGCGCCAAGCTCTTCGCGAAGCTGATCAAGAACATCGAGGTGGCCGCCCGCACCGGCGGCGGTGACCTGGCCGGCAACCCGACCCTGTACGACGCGGTCCAGAAGGCGAAGAAGTCGTCGGTCCCGAACGACAACATCGACCGCGCGGTCAAGCGTGGCTCCGGCGCCGAGGCGGGTGGCGCGGACTGGCAGTCGATCACCTACGAGGGCTACGGCCCGAACGGTGTCGCGATGCTGATCGAGTGCCTGACCGACAACCGCAACCGCGCCGCGGCCGACGTCCGTACGGCGATGACGCGCAACGGTGGCTCCCTGGCGGACCCGAACAGCGTGGCCTACATGTTCAACCGCAAGGGCGTAATCGTGCTGGCCAAGGAGCAGGACGGCCGGACGTTCACCGAGGACGACGTGATGGAGGCCGTGCTCGAGGCCGGCGCCGACGAGGTGAACGACCTCGGCGACTCCTTCGAGGTGATCAGCGAGGCCAGTGACCTGGTCAAGGTCCGGACCGCGCTGCAGGACGCCGGGATCGACTACGAGTCGGCCGACGCGTCGTTCGTACCGTCGATCACGGTCGAGCTGGACGCCGAGGGCGCCGGCAAGATCTTCCGCCTGATCGACGCCCTCGAGGACAGCGACGACGTGCAGAACGTCTACGCCAACTTCGACGTCTCCGACGAAGTGATGGCCGAGGTCGGCTGACCCCGCGCGCATTTGAAGAGGCGACAAGGGTGGTTACTTGCGGGTAATCTGGCGGGCGTGGCGACTCAGGTGCTGGCGATGTGGGAGAAGTTCCGGGGGATGCCGGGTGGTTCGCGGGTGTTCTCGCTCGCGTTCACGTGGCGGGCGCCGTACTTCCGGTCGATCCGGCCCCGGTTCGTCCAGGTGAGCCCGAACTACGCGTCGCTGGTCCTGCCGAAGCGCCGGGCCGTGCAGAACCACATCGGCACAGTGCATGCCATTGCCGTGTGCAACGGTCTGGAGGCGGCCATGGGCGCCCTGGCCGAGGCGACCGTCCCCAGCGGGAAGAGGTGGCTCCCGAAGGGAATGGAGGTCGCCTACCTCGCCAAGTCCACGTCCGACCTGACGTGCTCGGCCGAGACCGATCCCGCCGCGTGGACCGCAGGTCCCGACGTACCGGTCCGGGTGAAGGCGACCCGCGACGACGGCACCGTGGTCGTCGAGGGCACGATCAACCTCTGGGTGACCGACAAGAAGTAGGCCCCGGGATACCTGTTCGCAGGGTCGGACAGCTTCGTCGTAGGGTCTTGGACGTGACTGATGCCTTGCGATTCGTCGACATCACCGAGGACCAGCTGGAAGCGGTGATCCGGATCCGGTCCCGCTCGTTCGGTCCGCTGGCCGCCAGTGCCCGCGAGGAGTGGATCAAGGACGCGATCGAGTTCATCCAGGACGGCCGGTATGTCGGGGTCATGGCTGGTGACGAGCTGGCTGCCGCGGCCCGGATCTGGGACTTCAAGCAGTGGTGGGGTGGCAACCAGGTCCCGATGGCGGGGATCGCGGGGGTGGTCGTCTCACCGGAGTACAGGGGGCGTGGGGTCGGCAGCAAGCTGATGCGCGGCGTCCTGCAACGCTCTGTGGACAAGGGGTTCCCGCTCAGTGCGCTGTATCCGGCGACCACGGTGATCTACCGGCATCTCGGGTACGAGTTCGGGGGCGGCCGGTACCGTTTCTCCTTCCCCGCGGCCGATCTGCGGACGCTGGGCGGCAAGGACGTGAGCATCCGGCGGGCCGGGCCCGAGGACGCGGAGCGCATCCTGGCGCTGGTCGCCCAGGCTCACACGGCTGGGCGTACCAGCGGGATGCTCGCCTGGCCGGTCGCCAAGGTCGCCGAGTGGCTGGAGGACGACGAGAACTTCGCCTACCTCGCCGAGGACGGCTTCGTGGTCTACCTGTGGGACGACTCGGATCTGCGCGTCGACGAGCTCGTTGCCTTGTCGGAGAACACCGCGAGAGCCCTGTGGGCCACTGTCGGCTCCGGCTCGTCCATCGCTCGGAACGTGAAGGCCTTCATCTCTCCGAGCGACCCGGTGCACTACCTGGTCGAGCATGAGGCCGACAAGCACACCCAGATCCAGCGGTGGATGCTCCGCCTGCTCGATGCACCTGCGGCGATCGCTGCTCGCGGCTTCGCTCCCGGTGCCTCACTGGAAGTCGACCTGGAACTCGAAGACTCCGAGCTCGCCTCCAACACCGGCCGCTGGCACCTGTCCGTCGCGGACGGCTCCGGCACGCTCACGCCATCCACTGCCACCGGCGACGCACTCAGACTCGGGGCCCGCGGCCTAGCAGCCCTGTACGCCGGTACGCCGCTCGCTGCGCTTCGCGGTGCCGGTCTGGCGTCGGGTGGCTCCACCGGCTCCGACGGCCCGGTGGACACCGCCTTCGCCGGCGCCTCGCCGTACATGCTCGACTTCTTCTGAGCGGGCGACTCACGTCCGCCGGCACCTCGGCGCGTCGATTTCATCCGGGTGGAGGCGGACGTTTAGTGTTGTCGAACAAACGTTCGGAGGTGATCCATGCGAGTGCTCGGCGTCGACCCCGGTTTGACCCGGTGTGGTCTCGGCATCGTCGAGGGCACGCCCGGGCGCCCGCCGAAGCTGGTCGCGGTCGGGGTGATCCGGACGCCGGCCGACCTGGATGTCGCGCGGCGGCTGGTCCAGATCGAGGCCGCCATCGACGAGTGGATCACCGAGCACCGGCCCGACGCGGTCGCGGTGGAGCGGGTGTTCGCCCAGCAGAACGTGCGGACGGTGATGGGCACAGCCCAGGCATCCGGCGTGGCGATGGTGGTCGCCGCCCGGCGGGGGCTGCCGGTGGCGCTGCACACCCCGAGTGAGGTGAAGGCGGCGGTAACCGGTTCCGGCCGGGCCGGCAAGGAACAAGTGACGACGATGGTGACGCGGATCCTGAAGCTGGACGAGCGTCCGACCCCGGCCGACGCCGCCGACGCGCTGGCGCTGGCGATCTGTCACGTCTGGCGCGGCGGCGTGACGAACCGGCTGCAGGAAGCGGCAGGCAGCCGCGCCAATCTCGAGGCGCTGGCCCAGGCCCAGTCGCGCCTGCAGGTCGCGAGACTGCGAGCCGCGGTCGCGGCGCAAGGAGGTAAGAAGTGACAGCGATGGTGTGTGACGTCGCCGGGATGCAGTTGGGGACCGAAGGGGGCAGGCGATGATCGCGTTCGTGCGGGGGCCGGTGGCGGCAATCGGGCTGGACAGCTGCGTGATCGAGGTCGGGGGAGTGGGGCTGCAGCTCTACTGTCACCCGGGCACGCTGGCGAGCCTGCGTCCCGGGCAGGAGTTCAAGCTCGCCACCTCGATGGTGGTGCGCGAGGACTCGTTGACCCTCTTCGGCTTCCTGGACGCCGACGAGAAGGAGCTCTTCGAGCTGCTGCAGACCGCGTCGGGCGTCGGCCCGAAGCTGGCCCAGGCGGCGCTCGCGGTACTGAGTCCTGATCAGCTTCGGCAGGCGGTCGCCGCCGAGGACCTGGCCATGCTGGTGAAGATCCCCGGTGTCGGCAAGAAGGTCGCGCAACGGCTGGTGCTGGAGCTCAAGGACAAGATCGGTCTCCCGTCGAAGACGGTCACCGGGCGACCGCTGCAGGCGTCCGAGGCCTGGCGCGAGCAGGTGCACGCCGGCCTGGTCGGGCTCGGCTGGTCGGCTCGCGATGCCGACGACGCCGTGATCGCCGTGTCCCCGCTGGCGGCCGGCAGTGGAGAGCCGTCGGTGCCGGACCTGCTCAGGGCGGCGCTGCGCGCGCTGTCCAAGGCGTAGCGGATGGACGACAACGTCAGGCCATTGGTCTCCGCGGACGCGGTGGATCTCGAGGAACGCAAGATCGAATCCGCCCTGCGGCCGCGCACGCTGGCCGAGTTCGGCGGGCAGCGCCGGGTCAGCGAGCAGCTCGAATTGGTGCTGCACGCCGCGCGGGGGCGGAACCGGGCTCCCGACCACGTGCTGTTGTCCGGGCCGCCTGGGCTGGGCAAGACCACCCTGGCCATGATCATCGCCAGCGAGTTGTCCGCGCCGCTGCGGATCACCAGTGGTCCGGCCATCCAGCACGCGGGTGACCTGGCCGCGATCCTCTCGGGGCTGAACGAGGGCGAGGTGCTGTTCCTCGACGAGATCCACCGGATGTCCCGGCCCGCCGAGGAACTGCTCTACATGGCGATGGAGGACTTCCGGGTCGACGTGATCGTCGGCAAGGGACCGGGCGCGACCGCGATCCCGCTGGAGATCCCGCCGTTCACGCTGGTCGGGGCGACCACCCGGGCCGGGCTGCTGCCGGGTCCGTTGCGGGACAGGTTCGGATTCACCGGGCACCTGGAGTTCTACGACTCGGCCGAGCTGGAGAAGATCGTCAACCGGTCCGCGGCCCTGCTGGAGGTCGACATCACCCCGGAGGCGGCGGCCGAGATCGCCTCCCGGTCCCGGGGCACACCCCGGATCGCGAACCGGCTGCTCCGCCGGGTCCGCGACTACGCAGAGGTACGAGCGGACGGCATCGTGACACTCGCGCTGTCCAAGGCCGCGCTGGAGCTGTACGAGGTGGACAAGATGGGACTGGACCGGCTGGACCGGTCCGTGCTGGACGCGCTGTGCCGCCGGTTCGGTGGCGGACCGGTGGGTCTTTCCACTTTGGCGGTTGCGGTGGGAGAAGAACGTGAGACCGTGGAGGAAGTGGCCGAGCCGTTCCTGGTTCGGTCGGGCTATCTGGCCCGGACACCGCGAGGCCGGGTGGCGACACCGGCGGCCTGGCGGCACCTGGGCCTGACGGTGCCGAAAGGCGCGACCTTCGCGGACACGCTGTTCGACACCGACGACGAATAAGGGAACGAGTAACTCAAATGTGACCCGGTGTCATGAGGTACTTGTTGCCGCCCAGGGTTAGACTCCCCGGTGGCCTGACCCCAGGCCATCCCGCTGCGGCCTGCGTGCTCGAGCAGAGCGCGCCGGGCGCCCGTTTTTCTCCCTCGACGAAGGATTCTGAGTCCCGATGTTTCTGATCGCCGCACCGATGGCCTCCTCCGGGGGCTCGGGCATCACGCTCCTGCTCCCGCTGATCCTGATCGTCGGGATGATCTGGTTCATGAGCCGCACCCAGCGCAAGCAGCGCGCCAAGCAGGCAGCCACGGTCGCCGCTCTGGCGCCGGGCACCAAGGTGATCACCACCAGCGGCATGGTCGGCATCGTCGAGGAGGTCGACGACGAGTACGTCACCGTCGAGGTCTCCGACGGCGTGCTGGTGCAGTTCGTCAAGAACGCCGTCGGCCGGGTGATCCCGGAGGACGTGGCTGACGAGGACGCAACCGCTGACGAGGACGTCGCCGAGGCGGCGGACGAGCCGGCCGACGACAAGCCCGAGGCGCGGGACACGGTCGACGTACCGGAGACCGGTGACAGCAAGGTGCAGGACAAGGCCAAGCTGCCTCCGACGCACACCGAGAACTGATCTTCCGTCCTATCGGCGTGCGGTGTGCGAGCGTCCTGAAGACGTCGCGGCGCGCCCAGAAGCGCAAAGGTTGAATCTGACGTGGCAACGACGACGACATCCCGCCCCGGGCGGCTCCTGATCGTCCTGGGGGTGATCCTGCTCCTGCTGTTCGGGCTCGTGGCACTCACCCAGAGCTGGGTGCCCAAGCTCGGTCTGGACCTCAAGGGCGGCACCACCATCACCCTGACGGCCAAGTCGCTGTCCGGTGGCGGAACGGTGACGGCCGACCAGCTCGACGAGGCGAAGAACATCATCTCGCAGCGGGTGAACGGGGCGGGTGTCGGCGAGGCCGACATCACCACCTCCGGCGGCAACCACATCAATGTGGCGGTGCCGGGTGCCAGCCAGGACAGCCTGATCAAGCAGGTCGGCCAGACCGCCTTGCTGTACTTCCGGATCGTGTACGACGCCCAGGCCGGCACCCCGGCGCCGGCCACCACGCCGTCACCGACGCCGTCGACCACACCGAAGCCTTCCACCACGCCGAAACCGTCCACCTCCACGACGCCGAAGGCCTCGACGACGATCCAGCCGTCGAGCACGCCGAACGGCCGGGCCTGGAGCAGCGTGCTCGCGGCCGCCACCCCGACGCCGACCCCGACTCCGACGGCCAAGCCGAGTACTCCGGCCACGCCGCCCGCGTCGACGCCGCCGGCGAACCCGGCCGACCCGCTCAACTACACCCCGGACGCAGCCACCCAGGCGGCCTTCGCGGCGTACACGTGTGACAAGCCGGCGCCGACAGACGACCCGGCCAAGCCACTGATTTCCTGCGACCGGGAGAAGGCCACGAAGTACCTGCTCGGCCCGGCGATCCTGAAGGGCACCGACCTGTCGGACGCCAGCGCCGGCATCCCGCAGGGCGGCTTCCAGTGGCAGGTCAACCTGAAGTTCACCGGTGAGGGCGGCGACAAGTTCCTCAAGGCCACCACCGCGATCGCGCAGCGGCCGCAAGGCCAGAACCTGTTCGCGATCGTGCTGGACGGCGAGACCATCTCGACCCCGAGCGTGAGCGGTCCGATCCCGGGTGGTCAGGCGCAGATCACCGGCACCTTCACCGAGACCGAGGCCAGGGACCTGGCGAACGTGCTGAAGTACGGTGCGCTGCCGGTCTCCTTCGACATCTCCTCGGTGGAGACGATCTCCCCGCAGCTCGGTGGCGACCAGCTGTCCGCGGGCATCATGGCCGGCCTCATCGGCCTGGGCCTGGTGGTCATCTTCTCGTTCCTGTACTACCGCGGCCTGGGGTTCGTGGTGGTGCTGTCACTGATCGCGGCGGCCGCCCTCACCTACACGTCGGTGGTGCTGCTCGGTGAGGCGATCGGCTTCACCCTGACGCTGTCCGGTATCGCCGGTCTGATCGTGGCGATCGGTATCACCGCGGACTCGTTCGTCATCTACTTCGAACGATTGCGGGACGAGGTCCGGGAGGGCCGCAGTCTGCGGTCGTCGGTGGAGACCGGCTGGGCCCGGGCCAAGCACACCATCATCGCGGCCGACTCGATCTCGCTGCTCGCCGCGATCGTGCTCTACATCCTCGCGATCGGCAGTGTGAAGGGCTTCGCGTTCACGCTCGGCCTGACCACGCTGATCGACCTGCTGGTGGTGTTCGTCTTCACCAAGCCGATCATGACGCTGCTGGCCCGGACCGACTTCTTCGGTCACGGCCACAAGCTGTCCGGCCTCGACCCCGAGCACCTCGGTGTCGAACGGCTGCCGGGCCAGGGGAAACCGTCCGGTCAGCCGGCCAAGCCGTCGACGCGTAAGCCCGTGGGAGGGGAGGTCTGATGTCGAAGCTCGGAAGCATCGGTGCGAAGCTGCACCGCGGTGAGGTCTCCTACGACTTCATCGGCAAGCGGAAGCTGTGGTTCGCCGTCTCCCTGGTGCTGGTGGCGATCTCGCTGGTCGGGCTGTTCGCCCGCGGCCTGGCGCTGGGCATCGAGTTCAAGGGCGGCGTCGAGTACCAGGCGAACGTCAGGGTCACCAGCAGCACGGTGGACGACTTCACCAACGTGGTGAAGGCGACCAACGCCAAGGATCTGGGCGACCCGATCGTCACCACCGTCGGCTCCGACCAGGTTCGGATCCAGACCCGGCCGCTCGATCAGGACGACATCGCCAAGGTCCGGGCCGCGATCGCCCAGCAGGCCGGCGTCGCCGCGAACCAGGTCAGCAACTCGCAGATCGGCGCCTCCTGGGGTAGTCAGATCGCGAGACAGGCGATCATCGCCCTGATCGTGTTCGTGTTCCTGGTGTTCCTGGTGATCTGGGGCTACTTCCGAGAACCCAAGGCCTCGGCGGCCGCGATCATCGCGCTGGTGCACGACGTCCTGATCACCGTCGGCGTCTACGCGCTGATCGGCTTCGACGTCACCCCCGCCACCGTGATCGGCGTCCTGACCATCCTCGGGTACTCGCTGTACGACACGGTTGTGGTGTTCGACAAGGTCCGCGAGAACACCCGGGGTATCACCGGGTCGAACCGCTACACCTACAGCGATGCGGCGAACCTCGCCGTCAACCAGACCGTCGTACGGTCGATCAACACCACCCTGATCGCGCTGATGCCGGTCGGATCGATCCTGGTCGTCGGCACCGTGGTGCTGGGCACGGGTCCGCTGAAGGACCTGTCGCTCGCGCTGTTCGTCGGTATCGCGGTCGGTGCGTACTCGTCGGTCTTCATCGCCCCGGCGCTGCTGGCCGTCTTCAAGGAGCGCGAGCCGGGCATGGTCGCACTGCGCAAGCGGGTCATGTCCAAGCGCGCCCAGAGCGCCGCAGCAGCCGGTACGCCGGTTCCTGCGGCCGCCGCGGCCGGAGCCGGTGGTGGTGGCACCACCGTCGTCACCGAGGCCCGCAAGCAGGACCGGCCCAAGGCTGGTACTCCGGTGCCGTCGGCCCGGCCGAGGTCGTCGGGTGCTGCCGGGAGACCGCAGCCCACCCGCAAGCCGCGGTCCAAGCGCGGTAAGTGATGCGGTCGCTCGAAGAGGTCCTGAAGACCGGCATTCGCGACATCCCGGACTACCCGCAGCCGGGGGTGGTGTTCAAGGACATCACCCCGCTGCTGGCGGACCACGGCGGCTTCGCCCAGGTGATCGAGGCGCTGGCCGCCGCGGGCACGGACGACGACGGCGCCGTCGTGGTGGACAAGGTGGTCGGGATCGAGGCCCGCGGCTTCATCCTGGCCGCCCCGGTGGCGCTCGCGCTGGGGGCCGGATTCGTCCCGGTGCGGAAGAAGGGGAAGCTGCCGGCCGCGACGTACGAGGAGTCGTACGCGCTGGAGTACGGCGAGGCGACGATCGAGGTTCACCAGGACGCGTTCAACCCGGGGGACCGGGTGCTGGTGATCGACGACGTGCTGGCGACCGGTGGCACCGTCGAGGCCTGCCTGCGGCTCGTACGCCGCTGCGGCGCCGAGGTGGTCGGTACGGCGGTCTTGCTCGAACTGTCGTTCCTCTCGGGCCGCGACCGCCTCGCGGGCGAGCACGTGACCTCGCTCGTCACAGTCTGAGACACCCGTTCTTCAGCGGTGGCGAGCGGGCTACGTGAGCCTTTGATTACTGTCTGAAGTCGGTTTGGGGACTGCTCCGGCGTGTTGTCCACAGGCCGTGTCTGCCTCGTTGGCCGCTTCCCCCTAGACTGGTGGTCTGTCGGCGGAGGGATACAACGTGGGCGAAGACCCGGCGATGACTTCAGCGGTGCCGGACGTGGTACCGCATGAGCCTCCGCGCGCGCCCGCAGCTGTGCGCCCGGCGGTCAGTTCCTCGCCGCCCACTGCCGTGCCACCCGCTGCCCAGCAACAGCCGCCGCGGATCGCGCCGGCCCGGGTCCGGGCCCGGCTCGCCCGCCTCGGCGGCACCCGCCACCCGAACAGGGCGCCGATGCTCGAGCCGCTCTTCCGGGTGGTCCGAGCGACCCACCCCAAGGCCGACCTGGCGATCATCGAGCGCGCCTACCGGACGGCCGAGAAGTACCACACCGGTCAGCTCCGCAAGAGCGGCGACGCGTACATCACGCACCCGCTGGCGGTCGCCACCATCCTGGCCGAGCTCGGGATGACTGCGCCGACGCTGTGTGCGGCCCTGCTGCACGACACCGTCGAGGACACCGACTACACGATCGCCGAGCTGACCAAGGAGTTCGGCGAAGAGATCGCCATGCTGGTCGACGGCGTGACCAAGCTGGACAAGGTCAAGTACGGCGAGTCCGCGCAGGCCGAGACGATCCGCAAGATGGTCGTCGCGATGGCCAAGGACATCCGGGTGCTGGTGATCAAGCTCGCCGACCGGCTGCACAACATGCGCACGCTGGGCTTCCTGCGGCAGGAGAAGCAGGAGCGGATCGCCCGGGAAACACTGGAGATCTACGCCCCGCTGGCCCACCGGCTCGGTATGAACACGATCAAGTGGGAACTCGAGGACCTGTCCTTCTCGACCCTGCACCCGAAGGTGTACGACGAGATCGTCCGGCTGGTCGCCGAGCGCGCGCCGTCCCGCGACGAGTACCTGGCCACCGTGATCGACCAGGTGCACGAGGACCTGCGCGCCTCGAAGGTGAAGGCCACCGTGACCGGGCGGCCGAAGCACTACTACTCGATCTACCAGAAGATGATCGTCCGCGGTCGCGAGTTCGGCGACATCTACGACCTGGTCGGCATCCGCGTGCTGGTCGAGTCGGTCCGGGACTGTTATGCGGCGCTCGGCGTGCTGCACGCGCGGTGGAACCCGGTGCCCGGCCGGTTCAAAGACTACATCGCGATGCCGAAGTTCAACATGTACCAGTCGCTGCACACCACCGTGATCGGCCCGCAGGGCAAGCCGGTGGAGCTGCAGATCCGGTCGTTCTCGATGCACCGCCGCGCGGAGTACGGCATCGCGGCGCACTGGAAGTACAAGGAAGATCCGAACTCACCGGCTCCCGAGGTGGGCGCGGCGCCGACCACCGACGTCAGCAGCCCGAACGACATGCCCTGGGTGCGGCAGTTGGTCGACTGGCAGCGGGAGACCTCCGACCCGTCGGAGTTCCTCGACTCGCTGCGGTTCGAGATCAACAACTCCGAGGTCTACGTCTTCACCCCGCGCGGCGACGTGATGTCGCTGCCGACCGGATCGTCGCCGGTCGACTTCGCCTACGCGATCCACACCGAGGTCGGGCACCGCTGTATCGGCGCCCGGGTGAACGGCCGGCTCGTGCCGCTGGAGAGCACGCTCGAGAACGGCGACGTGGTCGAGGTCTTCACCTCGAAGGCGCAGGGCGCCGGACCGTCGCGCGACTGGCTCACCTTCGTCAAGAGCCCGCGAGCGCGGAACAAGATCAAGCACTGGTTCAGCAAGGAACGCCGCGACGAGGCGATCGAGCACGGCAAGGACGCGATCGCCAAGCAGTTGCGCAAGGAGGGTCTGCCGCTCCAGCGACTCCTGTCGCACGAGACCCTGACAGCCGTCGCGAACTCACTGCGCTACCCGGACGTGACGGGCCTGTACGCCGCTGTCGGTGAGAGCCACGTCAGCGCGCAGGCCGTAGTGCGGCGGCTGATCGAGACGTACGGCGGGGAAGAGGGCGCGGCCGAGGACCTGGCCGAGGGACTGCGGCTGCCGGCTACTCGCGAGCGGCGGAAGCGTACTGCGCGCGGCGATGCCGGTGTCATCGTCAAGGGCACCACGGACATCCTGTCCAAGCTCGCCCGCTGCTGTACGCCGGTGCCGGGTGACGAGATCATCGGCTGGATCACCCGTGGTGCGGGCGTCTCAGTGCACCGCGCCGACTGCGCCAACGTCGAGAACCTGCAGACCCAGCCGGAGCGCATCGTCGAGGTCGAGTGGGCCCCGACCGCGCAGTCGGTCTTCCTGGTGGCGATCCAGGTGGAAGCCCTGGACCGGGCCCGGCTCCTGTCGGACATCACGCGCGTCCTCTCGGACTACCACGTGAACATCCTGTCGGCGGCCCTGACGACGACCCGGGACCGGATCGCCAAGTCCCGCTTCACGTTCGAGATGGGCGATCCCACCCACCTGGGCCACGTCCTCAAGGCAGTGCGCTCAGTGGAAGGCGTCTTCGACGTCTACCGAGTCACCCAGTAACCACCTCCGCGGCGAGCTGTTTGGTGGTCCGTGCTTTGGTGGTCTGATGATGAGCGGACCGTTGCCGGGGGACGAGGCATGACCGGCTCGAACCTGAGCCGACCGGGCCTGTCGGGCCTGAGCCGACCTGGCCTCGGCCGGTCTGTGCCGGGCCTGAGCCGGCGCGGTTTGCTGCTGCTCGGCGTTGGTGCGCTCGCCGGGTGCAGCGATTCCAGCGGCACCACCGGCAGCGCCGGAACCCCTGCCCCGACGAGCCCTGGGGGATCGAGCACGGGTGGCACGACGACTCCTCCGTCGGCGCCCGGCAGTCCGAGCCCGTCGAGTACGCCTTCTACTCCGGCGTTGCCGACGGTCAAGCCGTGGACTCCGGGGCCGGGCGAGGTGAAGCCGGAGGTGAAGGTCGCGGCTGTGCGGGCGACCGAGGACCTGCTCAGTCGGGACCACGGGCGTTCGGCGGTGGCGATCACCGATGCGCAGTACGGCGGGATTCTGTCGGACTCGGCGAGCGTGCTCGTGGTGTGTCGCCAGTACTACCTGGTCGACGGCAAGGTGGTCACGGGTGGGACGACCGTTGATGTGCGGTTGAGCCGGTCAGGTCAGACATGGCGGGTCACAGCGTTGAACCGCGCTAAGCCCGGCGCGGCCGCGAAGCAGTTGACCGCCGCGGCGAACCGGGTGCTTTCCAACGACCGGATCACGTTGCCGGCGGCCTCGATCGCGGACGTCCGCTCCGGCCAGGTCCACGACACGGTGCTGAACGCGATGCTGAGCCTGGCGGAGAACTACCGGATCGGCGTGAGCGTGATCCGGTCGGGCCACCCGATCAACGTCTTCGGTACCGACCGTCCCAGCGACCACCCACGCGGCCGGGCCTTCGACACCTGGCAGATCAACGGGCTCCCCGTCGTCGCCCCCACCACCTCCCGCAGCCTCGTCACCGGCTACATGCGCGCAGCCGCCTCCGCCGGTTCCTACAACGTAGGCGGCCCCGTCCAGCTAAACGGCTCCACCTACTTCAGCGACACCACCCACCACGACCACGTCCACGCCGGCTTCACCACCTAGCCCCACCCTCACACGTTCATTCGCCCCCTTTTCACCCTCTGTGGGATCGCCGACGGGCACCTGGCCCGCCGACGTGGAGGGTGAAAAGGGGGCGAATGAACGCAACGGATGGGCGCGCGGCCCGCACATGCCACCTACCACCGCCGCGGCAGCTTCGGCTGAATTCCCAGCAGCTCTCCAACTGCCAACTCCAAGGCGGGGTACCGTCCCCAGATATCCAGTCGCCTCACCGGCAGGATGTGCCAGCCGACCTCGGCCAACTCGTTCCGCCGATTCTCGTCGCGTATGTCGTCACCTGGTGCCGAATGCCACAGATCGCTGTCGTACTCCAGGCCAAGCCGTCGCCCGTCCTCCATCGGCTCCGGATATCCCAGGTCGATCCTGAAGTCGCGATGCCGTCCCTTGACGGGGATCTGTGCGGCCGGCCTGCCGAATCCCGCATCCAGAAGTCGCAACCGCAGCCACGACTCACCAGGCGACTCGGTCAGCGCCTCCGCGTACCGGATCACTTCCCGCGCCTGCACGATTCCGGGATGGTGTGGGTATTTCGTCGTCGCTGCCCGTAGCGCGGAGAGGTCGACGAATCCTGTGTGCAACATTAAGTCGATCGCTGACAACGCAAACGGGCGATCCAGGTGCCGGGCCAGGTGAATCGCCGTGGCCACCGGGCTGGTGACCCGCAGGCTCTCGATCTCCACGGTGTCGCCGGGCAGCAGGGTCTGGCTGTGTCCCGTGGAAAGTGTGAGGCGCGAAGCCCTGCGCTTCGGTGGTTGTACGCAGTCGATGGGCGGGAATCTGTCGTTGTCCCGCAGTGCCAGGCCGTCTATGCCGTAGATCCAGGCTGCCGTCTCCCGACAGATGACCGCGTCTTTCGGCGCGATCAGAGCCACCGCTGCGGCGCGCAGTTCGATCGTGTCGGGCGCGAGGGCGTCGACGTACACGCTCTTGACCAATCTGCGGAGCTTTCCGTCCCTCACCAGGGCGGCTAGTTTCCGGTCGGTCCACCCGTGGTCGTTCGCGAACCGACGGGTGAACGGCCGACCATCGCAGTACAGCGGGAAAGTCTCCGTGAGCATCACAGCAGGATCGACGAACGCGCCGGATCACTGCCGAAAGTTATCCACAGAAGGTCAAAAGGGGGCGAATGATCGCAGGGGGTGGGGGTTAGCTGAAGTCGGTTAGGGCGTTCTGGGCTTGGGTTAGCCATTCTCGGCGGGCTTCGATGGCTTCCCGGGCTTCTGTTGCCTTGCGGGCGTTGCCTTGCGCCTCGTGTTTGGCGGCCTGCTTCTCCAGGTCGGCGATGAGCGACTGGAGTTGCTTGACCGTGGCTTCGGCGCGGGCGCGGGCCTCGGGGTTGCTGCGGTTCCAGACCTCGTCCTCGGCGGACTTGACCGCCTGCTCGACCGCGCGCAGCCGGCTGTCGATCGCGCGCATCGAGTCACGCGGGACCTTGCCGATCGCGTCCCAGCGGTCCAGCAGGTCGCGGAGTTGTTCGCGGCCGGCCTTGGCATCGTTTACCGGCAGAATCGCCTCGATCTCGACCAGCAGCGTTTCCTTCGCCTGCAGGTTCGCCTGCTGCTCGACGTTTTCCTCGGCCTGGATCGCGTCGCGGGCGCCGAAGAAGGCGTCCTGCGCGCTGCGGAACCGGGCCCACAGCTTGTCGTCCACCTCGCGCGGGGCCGGGCCGGCCGCCTTCCACTGCCGCATCAGATCGCGGAAGCGTCCGGACGTCGGACCCCAGTCGGTCGATGACGAAAGGCCCTCGGCCTCGGCCGCGAGCCGCTCCTTCACCACTGCGGCCTCGTCACGCTTGGAGGAGAGCTCGGCGAAGTGCTGCTTGCGGTGCCGGGTGTAAGTGGTGCGGGCGGACGAGAACCGGTGCCAGAGTTCGTCGTCGCTGGACTTGTCGAGCCGGGGCAGGGCCTTCCACTCGTCGAGCAGTTCGCGCAGCCGGGTGACGCCGTGCCGCCAGTCGGTGCCGGCGGCGATCGTCTCGGCCTCGGTGGCGATCTTGGTCTTGGCGTCGCGGGCCTCTTCGACCTTGGCCGCGCGCTCGGCCTTGCGCTTCTCGCGCTGCTGGGCGACCAGGGGAGCCAGGGCGTCCAGCCGGGCCCGCAGGCCGTCGAGATCGCCGACTGCCTGAGCCTCGTCGATCGCGCTGGTGACCTTCTTCACCGCGGCCCGGGCGTCGTCGGGGGAGACGGTGCCGGCCTGCACCCGCTTCTCCAGCAGATCCACCTCGAACGCGAGCGCGTCGTACCGGCGGGTGTAGAAGGCGAGGGCCTCCTCCGGGTTCGCGTCCGGCCACTGGCCGACCGCTCGTTCGCCGTCCTTGGTCCGGACGAACACCGTTCCGTCGTCTGCTACCCGGCCCCAGCTTTCCTCGGCCACAACTCGCCCCTTCCGGCGGTATGCACTGCGCTCATGCCCATTCTGGTCAGTCCCTGGTTCATCCGAGCAAAACAGGGCATACCTGGGCGCGTCGAGACCTCTCCCGACGTGTATCACTGAACAATCACAAACTCCCTGGCTGTATGCAACGGGGTTGCC
>NZ_DASRXP010000235.1:0-5820 GCF_035687465.1 Kribbella sp. | reverse complement strand
CCATCACCGGCGAGAAGGTGTTCCTGAACGTCGGCACGCATGCGACGCTCCCCCACGTGCCCGGGCTGGAATCCGCCCGGCCGATGACGCATGTCGAACTGCTCGACCTCGAACGGCTGCCGGAGCACCTGCTCGTCATCGGCGGCGGCTACATCGGGCTGGAGTTCGCACAGGCCATGCGCCGTTTCGGCGCGAGCGTGACCGTCATCGAACACGGGAACCAGTTGGCCGGCCAGGAAGACCCGGAGGTCGGTGCGGCGCTGCTCGAACTCTTCCACGACGAGGGAATCGCGGTGCACCTCCAGACCCGGATCTGGAGTGTCGAAGGCCGATCCGGCAGCGCCGTACGGATCGTCACGGAAGGGCCGGACCGCGAGGCCGTCATCCAGGGCACGGACCTGCTCGTGGGCGTCGGCCGTACGCCGAACACCAGCGGCATCGGACTCGAGAACGCCGGGGTGAAGCTCACGGACACCGGCTACATCGCGGTCGACGAGCACCTCGCCACGACAGCGGACAGTGTGTGGGCGATGGGCGAGTGCGCGGGCAGTCCGCAGTTCACCCATGTGGCTTTCGACGACTTCCGCGTGGTGCACGACAACCTGACCGGCGGCAACCGCACGACTACGGACCGCCTCGTGCCGTACTGCATGTTCACCGATCCCGAGTTGGCGCGGGTCGGCCTCAACGAGACTGATGCCAAGCGTCTCGGCGTCGGCTACCGCGTGCTGAGCCTGCCGATGGCTTCGGTACTGCGGACCCGGACACTGTCGGAACCACGAGGGTTCATGAAAATGCTGATCGCGGCGGACAGTGACGAGATTCTCGGATTCACCGTGTTCGGCGCGGAGGCGAGTGAACTGCTGGCCGCAGTACAGACCGCCATGGTCGGCCACATCCCTTACACAGAACTGCGAAGAGCGATCTACGCCCACCCCACCGCAGCCGAAGGCCTCACCTTCTTACTGCGCACCACACCTACAGGGAATTGACATGGTTGCCCTTGGACGTACCGACCTCGACGTCTTCCCACTCTGCATCGGCGGCAACGTGTTCGGCTGGACCGCCGACGAGCCGCAGTCGCAGGCCGTCCTCGACGCGTACACGGAAGCGGGCGGCAACTTCGTCGACACCGCCAACTCCTACCTGGTCGAGCACGGCCGCTCCGAGACGATCATCGGACGCTGGATGGCCGCCCGGGGCAACCGCGACCGGATCATCGTGGCCACGAAGGTCGGCGGCGGCAAGGGACCGGTCCGCAACCTGCGAGCGGAGACGATCAAGAGCGAAGCGAACGCCTCGCTCGAGCGCCTGCGGACCGGCCACATCGACCTGTACTACGCACACTTCGACGACGAGGAAACGCCGCTCGAGGAGACGCTGCGCGCCTTCGACGAGCTGGTCCGGGCGGGTACTGTGCGCCACCTCGGCGCCTCCAACTACACGCCCGAGCGGCTCACCGCGGCCCTCGAACTCCAGCGCGAACTCGGGCTGGCCGAGTTCACCGTCCTGCAACCGCACTACAACCTCGTCGAACGGGACTACGAGCGCACGATGCTTCCGGTGGCCGAGACGTGGGATCTCGCCGTACTGCCGTACTTCGCCCTGGCAAAGGGCTTTCTGACTGGCAAGTACCGGCCGGGCGGGGATGACGTCGAGTCCCAACGCGCGGCGGGTGCTCGGACCTACCTCGACGATGGCGGCGTGGCGGTGCTCGACGTACTGGACGAGATCGCCGCTGCCCACGACACGACGGTTGCTGCCGTCGCGCTCGCCTGGCTGCTTGCCCAACAGCGGATCGTCGCACCCATCGCCAGCGCCCGTACCACGGAACAGCTCGAGCAGATCCTGCCCGCCGCCACGCTGACGCTGACACCTGCCGAGGTCGACCGGCTGTCGGCCACGACGGCGTAGGACCTGTGAGGCCGGCGTTAGACGCCCTTGGGTACCCCTCTTTCGCGATATATCGTCGACGTATCGCAGCAGTAGTTCTTCCTGAGGGAGCGGTGGTCGGCATGACCGGTTCGACGCACGCGGTCGGGTGGCCTTGGCAGCAGATCGCACAGCATTGCTCATTCGTCGACGACATCAAGCGGGACTGGGTCGCCGGCATGACCGGGAGGCGCGCCCACCACGGCCAGCATCCCTTCGGCGCACAGTGGGGCATGTTCGGCGGTGGCCCGGTATTCGGTCCGCCCTGGGCGCCGGGCGGTCCGCGCGGCTGGCGTGGACCGAAGGCCCGTAGAGGAGACGTGCGCGCCGCGATCCTCGCAGTACTGGCCGAGCAGCCGATGAACGGCTACCAGCTCATCCAGGAGATCGCCGAACGCAGTGGCGGGGCCTGGAAGCCCAGCCCTGGTTCGATTTACCCGACCCTCCAGCAACTCGAGGACGAGGGGTTGGTCACGGCGGATGCCGCGGTCGGGCGCCGGACCTTCACCCTCACCGACGAGGGCCGCACCTATGTCGCCGAGCACGCCGACGAGGTTTCGGCGCCTTGGGAGGCGATGAGCGCACCCGCGGAGGACGACGAGAACGGGATGAAACCACTGCTCGGACAAGTCGGGACGGCACTGTGGCAGATCCTTGCCGCTGGTACGCCCGACCAGCAGGCCAAGGCCCGCAAGGCGTTGGTCGACCTCCGGCGCACGCTCTACACGATCCTCGCCGACGACGAGCCGGACCGGTCATGAGTCCGAATCTTCCGGCCAAGAGTGGCCCGATCCGGATCGGCGACGCCGAACGCGACCAGGCCGTCGTCGTCCTCAGTGACCACTTCGTCGCGGGACGGCTGACCCAGGAGGAGTTCGAGGAGCGCAGCAACGAGGCGACCCGGGCGCGGTACGACGTCGACCTGAAGCCGCTGTTCGCCGACCTCCCCGAGCCCGAGCCCGCGCAACAGACGTCCCGGAAGTGGTCCTCCGGCTCTGGTCCCCGCGGGGGCCGGCCGATCCCACCGCCGTTGCTCCTGCTGGCCCCGCTGATGGTCGGACTGGTCGTCGCCAGCGTGGCTCTGGCGGCGCCGGGGCTCCTCTGGATCATGTTCTGGATCGTCATGTTCAGCGGGCCGGTCAACCATCGCCGCTGGCAGGACCCACACCGCCGCTGACCCCGGCGTCCACGGAGATTTTCTGTCCTAGCGCGCTGTTAGCGTCGTGCCATGGCCGATGGCTGGAAAGGCTCGTCTACCAGCAAACGCCCTTGCTCGGCTGATCAGGTGCCGGACGTCAGGACGACGGTGGCGCGGATGTGGCTGCGGTCCTGGAGTTGGGCGAGCATGAAGTCGGCGACATCCGCGCGGCTGATTCGCCAGGGACGGCCGGACCTCAGGTGCTCATCCACCTGGTAGACGCCGCTGCGAGGGCCGTCGGTGAGGAGGACCGGGTAGACCAGGGTCCAGTCCAACGGACTGTCGCGCAGTAGCCGTTCGCCTACGGCCTTGTCGGCGAAGGCGCGGCGGAGCACCAGTCGATAGCCGACTTTCAGCAGCAGCGGCGCCTCGCGATACGAGTCGCCGACACCGAAGGCCGAGAGGAACACCACGCGGTCGACTCCGGCCTCGCCCATCGCGCTGATGATGCGCGGGATGGCCTGCGAGATGACCGTCGGAGTTCCGCTCCGCTCACTGCCGAGCGCGCTGATGACGGCGTCCTGGCCCTTGATGGCCGAGGCCACGGCGTCCTCGTCTGTCGTCACCTGCCCCACAGTCACCTGCAAGCTGGGGTGGCGAAGATCCAGCTTGGCGGCGTCGCGAACGAACGCCGTGACTTCGTGACCTTGATCCAGTGCTTGCCGCACGACCTGCCGGCCTGTCGGTCCGGTTGCTCCGAAAACGACGATCTTCATCACATGCCTCCTTGCGAGCGTACTTTCGATTCGCTATCGTAGCGTAGCGTAAGTCGAAAGGAAGCGGCGATGGTGACTGAGCAGGGCAAGGTCCAGACGGGCCGGCCGATGAGCGAAGAGGTGCACGGCGCGATCCACCGCGCGACGCTGGAACTGCTGGCGGAGATTGGCTACGAGGGCCTGTCCATCGCACAGGTCGCCAGGCTCGCCGGTACCGCGACGACCAGCATCTACCGGCGCTTCCCGGGAAAGCGGGAGCTCGTCATCGAAACGCTGCGCACCGAGATGCGGAGCATCTCGAGGGACATCCCCGTGCACGGATCGCTGCGAGAGGAACTCCTCGAGTACGTCGCGAGCATCGTCACCCTGCTCACCCCTGAGCGCGCCCGGATCATGGCGGGACTCCTCCTGCCGATGCGCGGCGATCCGGCGCTGGCCAAGGTCTTCCGCGAGGAGATCATGGCGATCCGGACCGGCAGCTGGCAGCAGATCTTCGATCGCGCCGTCGCTCGCGGCGAGGTGGTCGAGAACCATCCGGGCATCGCCTTCCTCGAGGAGATCCCGCCGTCGGTGATCTTCCACCGGCTCGTGGTCCTGCAGTTGCCGATCGAGGCCGATTTCATCTCCGACCTGGTCGATTCGTTCCTGCTGGTCGTCCTGACCAGCTGAGCCCACGCCGGCGTACCGGAAGCCCAGAACCAGCTCTACCAGGAGGCCGCAATGACAACCACCGAACCGGCTCACGAGCCGCAGGCACAGGATTCCGGCCAACGCGCCGCCGTCGCGCCGTCCCGCGGCGGCCGGCCCACGCGGTGGAAGGCGGTGCTCTGGTTGTTGACGGGCGCCGCTCTCGCCCTTGCCCTCATCTACCCGCTGACCGGGGATCGCGCCAGCATGTGGGTCCTGCTGCTGTTCGTCCCGTTCTCGCTCATCCACGGCATCCGCCGGTACGGCGTGAAGGTGCTGATCATCTTCCTGGTCGAAACCCTTGTCGTCAGCAACTTCTTCGAGAACCTCAGCATCAGCACGGGTTTCCCGTTCGGCCACTACCACTACACCGGCGAACCTCAACTGTTCCAGGTCCCGATCCAGATCGGCCCGATCTACTTCGGCCTCGGGTATGCCTGCTGGCTGGTGGCCAGCACCCTCCTCGACGCGGCGGACGCCAGGCTGGACCTGCGCAGCAGACTCGGCCGGATCAATGTGGTGGCCCTACCGCTGCTCGCCGGCGCGATCATGACGATGTACGACCTCGGCACGGACTCACTCGCTTCCACCGTCAGCAAGGACTGGGTCTGGGAGCGCGGCGGCGGTGTGTTCGGCGTACCGTTCACCAACTACCTGGGCTGGTGGCTCACCACCTACATCTTCTTCCAGCTCTTCGCGCTCTACCTGGCCCGCTCAAAGGCGCCGGTACGCACCGAAGGCCGCAGCTCGCTGCTCCAGCCTGTCGTGCTCTACGCGGGGCTCGGCCTGACTTCCGTGCCGTACTTCGCTGCCGCCTCGACCACGACCGTCACGGACGCCACCGGGTTCGTCTGGAACGAACACGCCCTCAACGAAACCATGATGACGATCAACATCTTCGGCGTCGTCATCATCGCCCTTCTCGCCCTGATCAAGCTGCTCCGGAACGACGTCGAAGCTAAGGGACTCGGGTGAGCCATTCGTCGGTGCCGAACTTGGCGGCGACGCGTTCCTCGGCAGTGGCGATCGTCTGGTCGTCGATGGTGCCGGGCGTGAGGCCGTAGCGTTTGGCGAAGGAGTCGGCCATCCGGGCGATGACGTCCGGCCGGTCCAGGCCGGTCTGGCTCCGCAGCGGGTCGACGCGCTTGTTCGCGCTGGTGATGCCCTTGTCGGAGATCTTCTCGCGGCCGATCCGCAATACTTCGAGCATCTTCGCGGCATCCATGTCGTACGCCATCGTCACGTGATGCAGGACCGCGCCGCCCGCGAACCGCTTCTGCGCGGCGC
>NZ_DASRXP010000234.1:0-3090 GCF_035687465.1 Kribbella sp. | reverse complement strand
AGGCCCCGCCGATCAGATCGTCGGGTCCTCACCCGCGTCGATCGCCTTCCACTGGTCAGCCGGTGTGGCCGCCGGATCACGCTCGTAACGCACGGTCGGACGACGCCAGCGGTGAGCGGTCAGTACTCCGATCAACCCCGCCGCGACCAGCGCGACTCCCCCGGCTAGAGCCAGCCAGGGAGCCGGCCCGGTGCTGAGCACCACCTGGTCCGTGACCGCTTGGCTCAGTTCGGGCCGGATGCGACCCAGCTCTGCCGTATCCGGCCGGATCTGCAGAGCCACAGCAATAGCGGCTACGCCCATCAGGAGAACCAGGAGCGACAGGACACGGCGCAGCGCAGTACCGGCGAGTTTGGTGACGATTACTGCCACCACTGCCGCTAGTGCGAGTGTCACGGGTGCGCGGGTGACGGCGTACCCGTTGAAGTTGACTACCGGGCGGCCGCTACCCGGGTCGGCGATCGACCAGGTGAGGTAGGCCGACAGCCCGAGCAGAACCAGTGCAACTACGGCTAACAGGTCTACCAGTCGTTGCGGGCGCATCAGACCTCGGAGAACGTGCCGGCGACGGCTATGGCGTTCAGGACCGCTGCTGCCTTGGTGCGGCACTCCGCGTCTTCCGAGGCCGGGTCAGAGTCCGCCACGATGCCCGCGCCTGCTTGGACGTAGGCGGTGGTGCCGCGGAGGACCGCAGTACGGATGGCGATCGCTGTGTCGGCGTCACCCGCGAAGTCGAGGTAGCCGACCACGCCGCCGTAGACGCCGCGCCGGGTGACCTCCAGCTTGTCGATGATCTCCATCGCGCGGGGCTTGGGTGCCCCTGACAACGTTCCGGCCGGGAAGGCCGCCGTCAGCGCGTCGAAGGCGGTCTTGCCCGCTTGCAGACGACCGGTGACGGTGGACTCCAGGTGCATCACGTGGCTGTAGCGCCGTACGTCCATGAAGTCGACCACCTCGACAGTGCCGGGCGCGCAGACGCGGCCGACGTCGTTGCGGCCGAGGTCGACCAGCATCAAGTGCTCGGCGCGCTCCTTGGCGTCCGCCCGCAGCTCCTCCTCCAGCGCGTGGTCCTCCTCCGGCGTCGCGCCGCGCGGGCGGGTGCCTGCGATCGGGTGCAGGATCACCTTGTTGTCCGTGACCTTCACCAGCGCCTCCGGGCTCGACCCGACGATGTCGAAGCCGTCCAGGCGGACCAGATACATGTACGGGCTCGGATTGGAGCGGCGGAGCACCCGGTAGATGTCCAGCGCGCTCGCTGTCGTCTGCAGCTCGAACCGCTGTGACACGACGATCTGGAAGGCCTCGCCCGCCCGGATCTCCTCCTTGGCGTGCTCCACAGCCTCCCTGTACTCCGCGCTGGACCGCTGCCGGTGCGGATCCGGCTGCGCGTGCCGATCCGCCTGTACTACGTACGACGGGGTCGGCTGGGCGAGGTCCTTCTCCATCGCGTCGAGCCGGCGGACCGCGTCGGCATAGGACTCGTCGACACGTTCGTCGGAGTCGTCCCAGTTGACCGCGTTGGCGATCAGCCAGATCTCGCCGGTCTCGTGGTCCAGCGCGGCCAGGTCGGTCGCGAAGAGGAACGTCAGCTCTGGCAGGCCGAGATCGTCGACCGTTGTGTCCGGCAACTTCTCCAGCCGGCGGACCGCGTCGTACCCGAGAAAGCCGACCATGCCACCCGTCAGCGGGGGCAGATCGGGGAGGCGTGGGGTGTGCAGGATCTCCAGCGTCTCGCGCAGTGCCTTCAGCGGGTCGCCGGTCTGCGGCAGGCCGACCGGTGGATTGCCGGTCCAGACGGCCTCACCGTTGCGCTCGGTCAAGGTCGCTGCGCTCCGGACTCCGATGAAGGAGTAGCGGGACCAGACGCCACCGTTCTCGGCGGACTCCAGCAGGAAGGTGCCTTGCCGTTCGGCGGTGAGCTTGCCGTAGACGCCGATGGGGGTCTCGGCGTCGGCCAGCAGCCGGCGGGTCACCGGGATGACGCGGCGGTCCTTGGCGTACTCGCGGAACGTCTCGAGATCCGGGGTGTTGCTCATGCGTTGACCTCGATCTCGCCGTGCTCGAAGCAGCTGCGGGTGCCGGTGTGGCAGGCAGGCCCTTCCTGATCGACCAGGACGAGCAGGGTGTCGGCGTCGCAGTCGACGAGAATCTGCTTCACGTGCTGACGGTTACCGCTGGTCTCGCCCTTCACCCAGTAGTCCTGCCTGCTGCGGGACCAGAAGGTGCTACGCCCGGTGGCAGCGGTACGGCGGACGGCCTCGGCGTTCATCCAGCCGACCATCAGTACCTCGCGGGTGTCGTACTGCTGCACGACGGCGGGAATCAGCCCGGCGGCGTCGAAGGTCAGCTCCTCGGTGTTCACCGGCCCATTGTCCCTGATTCGCCGGACCCGCCCCGACGTGCCCCGCGCGAGGACCGGCCGGGACTGACAAAATGTCGGCATGAACAGCGTCGCCCGGATCCAGACCCTGCTGCAGAACCACCCGCTGATCGACGGTCACAACGACCTGCCGATCGCCTTCTACGAGTTGAACGGCTATGACCTCGCCAAGCACGACCTGAGCACGTCGGTGCCGAAGCTGCACACCGACCTGCCCCGGCTGCGGCTCGGCCAGGTGGCGGCGCAGTTCTGGTCGTTGTGGGTGCCGCAGGACGGCGACGCGGTGAAGCGCACGCTGGAGCAGATCGACTTCGTCCGCCGATTCGTCGCGCGCTTTCCCGACTCGCTGGTGCTCGCCGACACCGCCGACGACGTCGAGGCCGCCTTCAAGGAGCGCCGGATCGCCTCGCTGATGGGGATGGAGGGCGGGCACTCGATCGACAGCTCGCTCGGCACGCTGCGGATCATGCGCGAACTCGGCGTCCGGTACATGACGCTCACGCACAACGACAACGTGCCGTGGGCCGACTCGGCCACCGACGAGCCGGTACTGGGCGGGCTGAACGACTTCGGCGAGGAAGTGGTCCGCGAGATGAACCGCCTCGGCATGCTCGTCGACCTCTCGCACGTCTCCGCCGACACCATGCGCGACGCCCTCCGGGTCACCTCGGCACCGGTGATCTTCAGCCACTCCTCGGCCCGCGCGGTCT